>NZ_PTFE01000240.1:0-1394 GCF_002936975.1 Bradyrhizobium sp. AC87j1 | reverse complement strand
CCCTATTTGATTCACACATCGCGAGCGATCCTCCAGCCGCTGAGCATGGCCCTGAGGGCCAACAGGCCCTGGAGGATCGTGATGGGTCCTGGTTTACCGTAGTATCCGGTCCAACCGCCGAGGCGCGCGCATACCCAGGTGGCGTAGGCAAGCGAGCTAGAGGGATGCGGGTTCTTTTGCCGATCGGTTTTGCCTTCGAGAGTGCGGCAAACAGCTTCGAGAGCCGGATGATCCTCGGGATCGAGCACATCGTCGAGCGGTCGGCCTGCTGCCCCATCGCGCTCTCGCACCATTTGTAGGACTTGGACCGCGGCGACCAGCGTTGCCGCGGTCAAGTTCTCGAATGGGCCGCCCTCAACCACGCGCACGGCTTCGATGTTGAAGCCCTTGGTCTTCATGAGGCGGAACAGTTGCTCGATCGTCCAGCGCTGGCGATACAGGCGCGTGATCTGCTGCGCATCCGCCAGTGTTGTCGCTCGATGTGTCGTCAGCAGTCGCCAATGCACCGGCGGGACGTTTGCAGGAGGATCAACCTCGCGCGCCTCCACCAGTGTAAGCGTGACCTCCTTCGGCAGTTTGGCCTCTTCGCCTGGGCATTTGCGCCTTGGCCGCAGCAGGTCGATCTGCCGCGTTCGCAATGCCAACACGGCTTTCCGTCCCACTTGGCCCGGCTTGGCCGGTACATCGATGACGTCACGGCCAAGCTCTGGCACGTCATCCAAGCAGCCGTAGAGCGTACCACCATCCTTCAGAGTTCGATCGTAATTGGCTCTGATCAGCAGCTCGGTCTCGACCGGTCGGCAGGCAAACTCCTCGTAAATGTCACCCTCTCGGTCGGCAACCACTGTCACGCACGCCGCCCCATGAGCTGCCAACTCAGCCGCCGTGAGGGTGGTGTCGAGCCAGCGGCTGCTCTCCTTATCCGCAAATGCCCGCACGGCCCGCTGGCTCTTCTTGCCGCCGACGTGTTTGAGGAACGTCGCATCGATGAGCCCGAGCAATGCGCCGTCACCGGCGTCTACCGCAATCATCGCGTGAAGGCTCAAACTGTCGAGCTTGCCATCGTCTCGCAAGCTCGTGGTGTCCTGTATCGCCAGAACATGGCGTCCCCTGACCAGCCCCGCGGTCCGCAACCGGGCCGTGGCCACCATCTCCTCCGGGGTCACCCGCCGATTGCGCAGGAAACGCGTGATGCGGATCTCGCCGGCCCGATCCCCGCCAACACGCCGAACACTGATCCCAGATTGACCGACGCTGACCAGACAGGCCAGCAAACGAGCCCCCCTTTTTCCAGGCGCCGGTCGCCAAACCGTCCCAATCCACCTTCCATCGCTCGCTCCATCGGCACACCCCTCCCGATGGATTCAGACTTCAGATGACTTGGCAACCCGCCG
>NZ_PTFE01000239.1:0-1447 GCF_002936975.1 Bradyrhizobium sp. AC87j1 | reverse complement strand
GCCCCAGACGGCACCAGCCCGCCATGACGATCCAGCAAGTAGACCCTCGTGTTGGCAATAGGACGGCCAATCGGGACCATAGCCTCATCAAACTCAGCCGGGCAGCTCCAGGATGTAACGTCGATCGCGGCCTCAGTCGGACCGTAGAGATTGTGCAGGGCCGTCCAGGGCAATGCGCGCCGAACCCTATGCACACTGGCGGCAGGGAGCGCCTCGCCGCTGCATAAAACCCGCCGCAGCGATGTGCAGCGGTCAACACCCTTCGCATCCAAAAAGCTGACCAGCATGGATGGCACGAAGTGAACCGTCGTGATGCGCTGGCTGACGATCAAGTCGACCAATGCATCGGGATCTCTGTGCGCACCGGGCGGCGCCAGTACCAGCGTTGCCCCTTCAAGCAAAGTCCAAAAGAACTCCCAGGCCGAGACATCGAAGCTAAATGGCGTCTTCTGCAACACGACGTCTGTAGCCTTCAGACCATAGGCGTTCTGCATCCAGATCAGGCGATTAACGATAGCCCGATGCTCATTCTGAGCCCCCTTGGGCGTGCCCGTGGATCCCGAGGTGTAGATCACATAGGCGAGATTGCGGGAGATCAGACTGAGCGCGCGCGGGTCAGGATCCACTTCCGGCAGGCTGGCCCAGGCCGGCGCCGCAGTATCGAGCTCCACCACGCTCACATTGGCCGGCACATCCGAGCCGAAGGCGGCACGGCCGGCCACATCGGCTAGCAGCAGCCGCGGCGCTGCATCGTCGAGCACCTGATGCAGCCGCGCCGGCGGATAGGCCGGGTCCAGCGGCACATACGCCCCGCCGGCCTTCAGGATCGCCAGAAGCCCCACCACCATCATCGGACTGCGCTCGACGCAGATCGCAACCGGCTGGTCCGGCCTGACGCCGAGGGCGATCAGGTGATGTGCCAGGCGGTTGGCCCGCGCATTGAGCTCGCCATAGCTCAGCCGCTCATCTTCGCAGACCACCGCCACCGCATCCGGCGCCTTGTGCACCTGCGTCTCGAACAGCTCGTGGATGCACCGCTCCGCAGGATACGGCGCCGCCGTCCGATTCAGCTCCTCCAGCAGATACGTGCGCTCGGCAGTCGAGAGCAGCTCAATCCGGCGGACCTCTTGCTGCGCATCGGCAGCCATCGCCCGCAGCAGCGCCAGCAGATAACCACGCTGCCGCTCGATCGTCGCCTGATCAAACAGCGCCGTGGCATAACCCAGCGTTCCGGCGATCTCCTCGCCATGCTCGCCAAGGCTCAGCTCCAGATCGAACTTGACCTGATCAAGCTCGTCCCCGGCAGCTTCGACACTCAGTCCCGGCAGGTCCAATGCTCCAACCGCATTGTTCTCCCAGGCCAGCATCACCTGCAACAACGGCGTGTGATCAAGAGCCCGGGGCGGCTGCACGATCTCCACCACCTGCTCGAACGGCAGGTCCTGAT
>NZ_PTFE01000238.1:0-1447 GCF_002936975.1 Bradyrhizobium sp. AC87j1 | reverse complement strand
TTTGTGTGATCGACGCCGACGGTCGGCGCACTTGGCGGGGCAAATGCTCCTCGGAACCGGAGTGCATCGCAATGGCGCTGCGCGAGCACGCGCCAGACGCGGTTCGGGTCGGCATGGAAACCGGGCCGCTGGCGATCTGGCTTTGGCATGGGCTGCGCGCTCTCGAAGTTCCAATCGACTGTATCCACGCGCGCCATGTCGCGGCGGCGCTCTCGCTGCAAGTTAACAAGACCGATGTGAACGATGCATTTGGGATCGCGCAAGTGGTACGCTCCGGTTGGTACCGGCCCGTCGCCATCAAGAGCCTGCAGAGCTGTCGTATCGGAGCCCTGCTCTCAGCCAGAAGCGAACTCGTGGCGATTCGAACGACGCTTTACAATCAAATTCGTGGTCTACTGAAGACCTTCGGCGTGGTGCTCGCAGCCGGTAAGGGGGGAACGTTCGAGCGCGCAGTGCTCACGCGATGTCCGGCGGACCCTTTGATCCGAAGCGCCATTGACGCGCTGCTTGAGGCTTGGCGTGTTGCGGGAGAGCGCAGGCAGAGGCTCGATTCGCAGCTTCTACGTCTCGCGCGCACCCATGAGGCCTGCCAGCGCATGATAACGATCCCCGGTGTAGGCGCGATTACTGCATTGACGTTCACGACGGCCATAGACGATCCTAACCGCTTCTCCCGATCCACCGATGTCGGAGCGTTTCTCGGCCTGACACCTCGGCGCTATCAATCCGGCGAGGTCGATATCTCTGGCCGGATATCCAAGTCAGGCGACCGCATGGCCCGAAGCCTTTTGTTCGAGGCGGCCAACGCGCTCATGACGCGCGTGCGCAAAGCTAGTGCACTCCGCCGTTGGGGCCAGCAATTAATGGCTCGGATCGGGTCGCGAAAGGCGAAGGTCGCCGTGGCGCGCAAACTCGCCATCATCCTGCACCGTATCTGGTTGGATGGCACGGAGTTCGCGGCGGCGCCGGCTAGCTGAGCCTAGCTAGCTAAGCCAGTATCTCTGTAGATCGTCCTGGAAGGACGCTGGCTGGATTATCCCGGAACTTCTTGGGCGGCTTCAGACCGCGGGAATCACATGGGGAGATCCACTGGCGAGGGCCATGATGAGGCGGCACATTCTTCCGACCTCGAAGACGACAAGGTCCGGTACCCAGGGCAGTTGACAGCGATTAGACGACAAGAAGCTGTTCCGGCTGTACCGGGAAGAGAAGCGTGCAGTGCGACGCCGTGGCGGCCGCAAGCGCGCCATCGGGACCAGGGCGCCGATGACGGCGCCGATGGCGCCGAACGAGCGCTGGTCGCTCGACTTTGTGTCGGATCAGCTGACCTGCGGCCGCCGCTTCCGCGTCCTCACCGTGGTCGATGACTGCACCCGCGAGTGCCTGGCGCTGGTGGCCGATACCTCGCTCTCCGGCATCCGCGTAGCCCGGCAACTTGACCGGCTGA
>NZ_PTFE01000237.1:0-1486 GCF_002936975.1 Bradyrhizobium sp. AC87j1 | reverse complement strand
TGATATGGCATACAGGCGGAGTTCGACGCTGCGATCAACAATGTTAAAGCGGCGATTGATAGCGCCAACAGCGAAGGGCAAATGGCAGTGATTTCGTTGCAAGGACTTCTGGATAAGCTCAATCAGGTCACTGAATTGACATCTAACGTTCTGTCGAAAGACGAAAAGGCCAAGGAGGCCGTCATTGGCAATATTCGATGATGGGCTAGTATTGACCGCTGCCAGCAGCTAATCGCTGTTGCAATACAAAAACGTCACAGGACGGGTCAGCAGGATGCGGTCAATCAATTGGTTGATAGACCCATACCCGCGCAGTGATCTCGCGTGGCGCTGATAAGCGCAGTTAAGTGTAGAGCTAAGGCGGCCAATTGCATGGCGAAGGTCCTTCGAGAGCGAGTACGGTGCATCGCAGATACGCTATTGCTCCAGGCTGGTAGGGGGACGATAGCGAGAGTCGGCACGGTCAAGCTCGTCGTATTTCAATAATTCGAACACCTCGTCCAGCGTTTGCGATGTCGGTTTCTATGCTGGTCGTATTCTCCTCGGTTAAGATACGATGGCAGACCCGCCTCATCGCCGCTAATGGAGCTCGCATGGCATGATTGGCCCAGATGACCGTGGAGATGCGTGCTTTCCGATACTCAGAGGCCGGTGTTCGATAGTACTTCGTTGGAACAAGCACAACAGGCAGCCGGTTCCGCCACGCGTGCGCGAACGAAAGGATTTCATCCGCGCTGCTCTTACGTGAGTGAATGAGAATAGCATCGTCTTTCACTGCCCGAAGACGGCCGGAGAATTCGGCAGTATCGGCAAGAGGATGCTGCTCTCCTATCAGCGAGTTCGTCGTAAGCGGCAAAGAGACCCCATCTGGCAGATTGGCGGAGAGATCGGCTATCGGCTGCGGAGTCTGTGAGCCGATGTGAGCTTCTATGTCTGCGCCTAGTTCTGAAACTAGAACCTTCCATATGATCGAAGCGGTCGCCGAGCGTCTTGAGGGAGCGCCGCGGCAGCTTCGGCGACGCTGGTCGGACGAGTTCAAGGCGCAAGTTGCGGCAGAGGCGCTGGAGCCCGGCGCGAGCGTATCGGCGATCGCCCGCCGGATCGGCATTCACCCTTCGCAACTGTTCGCCTGGCGCCGCGATGCGCGGGCCGAGCGGCATTATTGCTCGCGGCACTCGAGTGATGCGGGCGCAGTGGCGTCTATGACGGGTGCAGTGATCGAGATTGCCATTGGCGAGGTGGTCGTGCGCGCCGGCCGGCAGGTCGAGGAGGCACATTTGCAGCGGGTGATCCGGGCGGTCCGATCGGCATGATCCCCTCTGGTGTGAAGGTGTTCCTGGCCAGCCATCCGGTCGACTTCCGCAATTATGCGGAGCCCACGATTATGCGGAGTGTGCGGCCGTTCAATCCGAGACCCACTTCGTTATCAACAGTTTAGTTCCTGCTGCCCTCTTTCTCACTCCGCATAATCTGAGGCCTCCCTTCC
>NZ_PTFE01000236.1:0-1525 GCF_002936975.1 Bradyrhizobium sp. AC87j1 | reverse complement strand
GTGAAGAATACGGATCGGTCTGAGAAGTAAGCAGAATTGGTCTTGATGTAGTATTCGATTTTGCAGGAAAGTGGGGTGCTGGACCTCGTTTTCCTGCGTTTTGGGATTTTGCTTTTGGGCGATTCGTGATTCCCTGATGTCGGGTCATCGGCATTGGGGAAGGCGATGAGCAAACCGCGGGACGATCGCCAGAAAGACCTGCTGCTTCCGGCGCTCGATCAGATCATCGACTTGGGTCACCCGCTGGTGCGGTTGGCGGCGCTGATCGACTGGAAGTTTCTGGATGAGCGCTTTAGTTCGGTCTGCCAAACAGGGTTGGGGCAGCCTGGCTTGCCGACGCGGCTCGTGGCCGGCCTGTTCATTCTGAAGCACATGCACAACTTGTCAGATGAGGTGCTGTGCGCCCGCTGGATCGAGAACCCCTACTACCAATACTTCTGCGGCGAATTGAGCTTCTGCCACCGTCTGCCGTTCGATCGATCGTCGATGACCCGTTGGCGCCAGCGGCTGGGCGAGGAACAGCTCGTCGCGCTGATCCAAGAAAGCCTGTCGGTGGCGCACAAGACTGGCGCCATCGGCCCCAAGGACCTGGAGCGGGTGGTCGTCGATACCACGGTGCAGCCCAAGGCCGTTGCGCATCCGACTGATGCGCGTCTGATGCATAGGGCACTCACCAAGCTCGTCGGGCTCGCCAAGCGAAACCACGTGCCGCTGCGCCAGAGCTATCTGCGCCTGGCCAAGCGCGCCGCCATCATGACCGGCCGCTATAGCCACGCCCACCAGTTCAAACGCGCGCGGCGGCAGCTCAAGTTCCTGCGGACACGGCTTGGTCGGATTATCCGCGACATCAGCCGCAAGATTGATGGCGATACGGTGCTTGAAGCTCGCTTCGGCCCGTTGCTCGGTTTAGCGCAGCAGGTGCGCAGCCAGGATCAGCATCAGCGCGGTCCGAAGGTCTATGCGTTACATGCTCCGGAGGTTGAGTGCATCGGCAAGGGTAAAGCCCGCGCGCCCTACGAGTTCGGCTGCAAGGTCAGCATCGCCACCCCTGTGACGTCTCCGAAGGGTGGCCAGTTCGTGATCCATGCCAAGGCCCTGCATGGCAATCCCTTCGATGGGCACACGCTCGGTCCCGTAATCGCCGACATGGAGAAGCTCACCGGGGTGGAGGCTCGCCGTATCCACGTCGACAAAGGATATCGCGGTCACAACCACCCGCATCGGTTCAGGGTCTGGATCTCGGGTCAGGTCCGCCGCGTCACAGCTCCCATCCGTCGCGAGATGAAGCGTCGCGCGGCTGTCGAGCCCGTCATCGGCCACGTCAAGGCCGAGCACCGCATGGACCGCAACTATCTCAAAGGCCGCGTCGGCGACCGCGTCAACGCCGTCCTCGCCGCCGCCGGCTACAACTTCGGCCTGCTCCTGCGGTGGCTCGCAGAACTCTTGCGTGCCATTATCCGGGCGTTCACCGAAACTGTCCCTGCCCAAAAGATCGCTTAAATCAGCGCTCTCCCGCCTTCTTCAC
>NZ_PTFE01000235.1:0-1532 GCF_002936975.1 Bradyrhizobium sp. AC87j1 | reverse complement strand
CGGGCCGGTCGCGGCGCGGACGCAAACACGATTGCGGCCATCGTCCAGGCGCTGAAGGCGAGCCGGTGATCGGTCCAACGGGTGCGGTTCGGGTGATGGTGGCAACCAGGCCGGTCGACTTCCGCAAGGGCGCCGAAGGATTGGCCACACTGGTGCGCGAGAGCATGCTGGCCGATCCGTTCTCGGGCGCAGTCTACGTGTTCCGGGCCAAGCGGGCGGACCGGATCAAGCTGATATTCTGGGATGGAACGGGTCTGTGTCTGTTTGCGAAGCGTCTGGAAGACGGCATCTTCCGCTGGCCGAAGATAGAAGACGGTGTGATGCGTCTGTCGGCGGCGCAATTGTCGGCGCTGCTGGAAGGGCTGGACTGGCGGCGGGTGCATGAGGCACGGGAGACGGTAACGCCGACACAGCCCGGATAGTTGTTGGCAGCGCTGTGGCGAAGTGAATCAGGGCTGTCGGGATCGTCGCAAAGCCCCGCCGAATATGATCTGATTTGATCATGCCGAGCGACGCATTGCCTGATGATCTCGATACGCTGAAAGCGATGCTGCTTGCCGAGCGGTACGAGAGCGACCGGCTGCGCCAGATCATCAAGGAGCTGCAGCGACATCGCTTTGGCCGCCGGGCGGAGACGCTGCCCGAGGAGCAGATGCTGCTGGGTCTTGAAGACGTCGAGCAGGTCGAAGCCTCCAGCGAAGCCAGGGAAGACACGAACGCACCTGATGTGCGAGCAATCCGGGCTCACAAACGTAGGGTCAATCGTGGATCACTGCCGGCGCATCTGCCGCGGATCGAGGTTGTCGTCGATGTCGACGACAAGACCTGCCCCTGTTGCAAGGGCGATCTGCACCGGATCGGCGAAGACAGGAGCGAGCGGCTGGACATGGTGCCGGCGCAGTTCCGCGTTCTCGTCACCCGGCGGCCCAAATACGCCTGCCCATCGTGCGAGGACGGCATCAGGCAGGGCCAGGCTCCAGCCCGACTGATCGAAGGCGGATTGCCGACCGAGGCCACGGTCGCCCAGGTTCTGGTATCCAAATATGCCGATCATCTGCCGCTGTACCGGCAGGCGCAGATTTACGCCCGCCAGGGCATCGATCTCGATCGTTCGACGCTGGCGGACTGGGTGGGACAGGCCGCCTGGCACGTGCGTCCGCTGCATGCGCGCCTGCTCGGCAAGCTCAGGCAGAGATCAAAACTGTTTGCCGACGAGACGACGATGCCGGTGCTCGATCCCGGCCGCGGCCGCACCAAGACCGGCCAGCTCTGGGCCTATGCCGCGGACGACCGGCCATGGGGCGGCGCCGATCCGCCGGGCGTCGTCTATGTCTATGCGCCCGACCGCAAGGCCGAGCGGCCGATCGCCCATCTCGACGGCTTCAAGGGGATCCTGCAGGTCGACGTGTGTGGACGCCCCAGTAAATGCAAGCAAAATATAACTTCGGAACAGGCATGTGGTCGGGTGCTGACGTGTGTCCGGCCTCGTGATGCGACCTCGACACGTCGCGGGCCCTTATGGAATGCGTGGA
>NZ_PTFE01000234.1:0-1551 GCF_002936975.1 Bradyrhizobium sp. AC87j1 | reverse complement strand
CCGGTAAGCCGAAAATGGTCGCCCTCATCGCCGTGGCCCGCAAGCTCATCACCATCCTCAACGCCATGCTCAGGGATCGAAAACCATGGCAACCCGCTTGACAAAGAACACAGTCGCTGAGGTGCGAAGCATGCGATGCGAACGCAGCGCGTGCTGAGCCTCGAAGGATGAACGGCCGCGATGCAGCCGGGCTGTCGCCCTTCGAGGCCTTCGCTACGCTCCGGCACCTCAGGGTGACGATGAAACATTTGCGCCTGTTGTTCCGCTTTGTCATTGCGAGCGCGGAGGCGCACTCCTCGCCATGAACTCTCTCAACCCGCTAGCTCCGGCTGCCAGTCCCGCAGTTTTCGCGCAGCACCCGTAACGTCGGCGATCGTCCGAAACGTCCCCGTCTCCACCATCATCGCCCGTGCGAGCCGCACCGCGCGGGCTTCGCTGACGGCGCGCTTCTTCGGGTCCTCGATCAGCTCGAAATCGATGTTGTGGGCAAGGCCGAAGATACGGCGGATGGTCTTTGCGGCCGCGAAGCCGACGGTGTCGGCGAACAGGCGCTGCATGTAGACCTGCCGCTCGGCCTCCAGGCGCGCAACGCCCTGCGCGCCGGCAAAGAGTGAGACCGGATAGGCATCGCCAGTGCCTTCCGCCCGCCAGAGGTCAAGGAACTTTCGGACGAACTCGCTCCAGACCTTTTCGACCGTCTCCAGCACCCAGGCCTCGAATGCGGCCCGCTCGCCCGCCGCACGCTCGTGCCCGGCGGAGGCGAAATAGGCCATGAGGAGGTTGGCGATCACGGCGCCGACGTCGAACCCCATCGGACCATAAAACGCAAATTCGGGATCGATTACCCGCGTCTGGTGGTCCGTCACCATGATCGAGCCGGTGTGGAGGTCACCATGGAGCAGCGCCTCGGGGCTTGCCATGAACTTCAGCTTCAGCCGGGAGATCGCGACATGCAGCTCAATGTCATCGCGCAGGCTTGCCGCGAGCGCATCGAGATACGGCGCAGTCCAGCGATTTTGTTCGGCGATGCGGTAGGGATCGGTGAAGATCAGATCCTCGGTGATCTTGCAGAGCGCATGATTGCCGGCGAACGCGGCGATGCCCTCCTTCTTCTCGGCCGCAGACAGCGCGAGGTCAGAGGTGAAGAACAGCGTTCGCGCCATGAAGGTGGTGATGTCACTGACGAAGCCTGGGTATTGCGTTCCCGCAACCAGCCCCTTGCGCATGATGATGTGGGGTTCGAGCAGCTCCATCACCGTCAGCGCCAGGGCCTCGTTGTGATGCAGCAAAGCCGGCACGAGGCCGGGCGCGAGCTGGGCTTGCCGGGACAGAGCCAGATATTCGTAATGGGCCCGCGACAGCGGCAGCGGCCAGCTCTCGCCGACGAGGCGCACGTAAGGCAGCGCCTGCTTGACGGCGACACCGCCGCCTGCGCCCTTCATGATGAAGACGAGATTGAGATTGCCGTCGCCGACCTCGGTGATCTCCCAGGAGGCCGGGTCGCCGCCCAGAAGTGCGGCAATATCAGGAACGCCTGCCAGATAATCCCGC
>NZ_PTFE01000233.1:0-1578 GCF_002936975.1 Bradyrhizobium sp. AC87j1 | reverse complement strand
GGCGATAGATTGAGCAGCAGTTGTTATCAGCCAGGTGCGGGCGAGGATCCAAGGACCATCCGGCAGAGGATGGATGGATTCGATCTCGCCGGCTTCAGCGGCCAGTCGGAGCGTCTTGGGCGCGATCTTCAGAAGCTTTGCGGCGTTGCCAAGGTTGAGCCATGGCTCGATCCCGTCCTCGGCGGGCTTGAACACCGGGATGTGGTAGTTCGAGCGCATTGACGTGACGCGCTCGCGGGTCCAGCGATTGCCGTTACCGGTCTTGAGGCCGTTGCGATTGAGGAGGCCGGCAATCAGATCGTCGCTGGCTATCAGCACTAGTTGACGCACGGCCTGGACGATATCGGCAGAGGTGCTGTTGCGCTGTCCGCGCCGGCGCTTCGGCAAGCGCAACTCGCTGTGGGCGCCCCCCACCCAATGGACCACGAGAACGATCTCCGAGGCCGCGTCGTCGACATCGGCCACGACCTCATGGATGAGGGTGCGCACAATGCGCTTCTTGAGGCGAGCATCCGTCGTCGGCGCATCCCAGACCGTTTTGAGTTGCGAGGCCAGAACGCCGAGCGAGGCTGGATCAGCAAGGGGTGCGGGCATCGCCGCATCATGCATGGTGATCTTGGCCTCAACCTCCGCCGCGTGAGCGAGCGCTCTGTTCCAGCGGGCTTCCAGCTCACTGGCCACCAGCCGGTTCGCGGGATCAGCGGCATCGTATTGCCGGAAAGCCCTGTCGGTGGCATAGCGCGCCGCTTCGAGGTCGCGACTGAGGGCATCGCGTACCTGATCGCGCCGTTCCCTGGCTCCCTGGGCGGCAGCGGTTGCGGCAGCGACAGCGCCCGGGCCGACGACTCCAAGCAGTGCTTCCTCGATGGCGTCATCGACGCGCACTCCGCCGAAGGCGATGCAGTGGGCCCCGCCATTGTCCATCCAGGCGCGGCTGCAGCTGTAGCGCGGGATATGGTTTTCCATGCCGGAGTACCGGAGTGTGAGCTTGCGACCGCAGCGCTTGCAGCGGATCAGACCGGCCAGCAGCGCGTTACCATGCTTGGGCGCGCCGTGATGCCGACTGGTGGGAACATTGCTGCTGATCATGGTGCGAATCGCCTCGAACTTCTCCCAGCTCACATACCCTTCGTGAGTGTTGGGCTTCAGCGTCAGCCATTCGTTCCGCGCCTTGCGGCGGATCTTCACGCTCACGCCCGCGGTGCTGTATCCCGCCGCCACAGCTGTCTTACCATAGGCATAGGCGCCGCCGTAGACCGGGTTCTCAATGATCCGGTGGATGGCAGAGTAGTTTGGTCGCCGCCAGGCCGTGTCGCCGTTGGTCTGCTTCACCGGCAGATCGAGATTGTACTCGTGGAGCCAGCAGAGCGCCTGTCGCGCGCTGCCCAGTTCCTCGACCTTGTCGAACACCAGCTTGATCGCTTCCTGGACGCGCCGATCCGGGTCTTTCTCATAACGGTCGCCGGCCTTCACGAAGCCGACCGGCGCTGTCACAACCAACTCGCCCCGGCGCGCCTTCTCGTAGCGGGCCGAGAGCGAGCGCTGGCGCAACAGATCCAGCTCGTACTCGTTGAGGCT
>NZ_PTFE01000232.1:0-1599 GCF_002936975.1 Bradyrhizobium sp. AC87j1 | reverse complement strand
TGCGCAACAAGCTGCTGCCGCTGATCCATCTGAAGAAGCTCTTGAAGATCGACGACGGCGCGGCCTCGGATCCCGAGAACGGCTTCATCGTGGTGACGCAAGTCGGCAGCCAGACGTTTGGCATCGTCGTCGACGGCGTGTTCCACACCGAAGAAATCGTGGTCAAGCCGATGTCGACCAAGCTGCGTCACATCGACATGTTCTCCGGCAACACCATTCTGGGCGATGGCGCGGTGATCATGATCATCGACCCCAACGGCATTGCCAAGGCGCTCGGCGCCGCCGGCTCCTCGGCCCATGACATGGGCGACGAGAACGGCGCGCATCACATCGGCTCGGGCGAGCAGACCACGTCGCTGCTGGTGTTCCGCGCCGGCTCGTCGCAGCCCAAGGCGGTCCCGCTTGGCCTCGTCACCCGCCTCGAAGAGTTGCCCGCCGACAAGATCGAGTTCAGCAACGGCCGCTACATGGTGCAATACCGCGAGCAGCTGATGCCGCTCGTGGCCATGGAAGGCGTCACCATCGCCAGCCAGGGCGCCCAGCCGATCCTGGTGTTCGCCGATGACGGCCGCTCCATGGGCCTCGTCGTCGACGAGATCATCGACATCGTCGAGGAACGGCTCAACATCGAGGTCGGCGGCTCCGCCTCCGGCATCCTCGGCTCGGCCGTGATCAAGGGCCAGGCCACCGAGGTGATCGACGTCGGCCACTTCCTGCCGATGGCGTTCGCCGACTGGTTCACCCGCAAGGAGATGAAGCCGTCGATGCACTCGCAGTCGGTGCTGCTGGTCGACGACTCTGCGTTCTTCCGCAACATGCTGGCGCCCGTCCTCAAGGCGGCCGGCTATCGCGTCCGCACCGCGCCGACCGCGCAAGAGGGCCTCGCGGCACTGCGCGCCCAGAGCTTCGACGTGGTCCTGACCGACATCGAGATGCCCGACATGAACGGGTTCGAGTTCGCAGAAGTTATCCGCTCCGACAACAATCTGGGCTCGATGCCGATCATCGGCCTGTCCGCGCTGGTGTCGCCGGCGGCGATCGAGCGCGGCCGTCAGGCCGGCTTCCACGACTACGTTGCCAAGTTCGACCGTCCCGGTCTGATCGCGGCGCTGAAGGAGCAGACCGCAGGCGCCGCCGGTGCCTCCGAGCTGAACCGGGCAGCGGCGTAAGAGCAGGACAGGGATCAGGAGAGACCGAGATGAACAAGAAGACGCAAGTGGGCGAAGGCGCCATGGTCGAATACGTCACCGCGATGATCGGCGGCCAGCTGTTCGGCCTGCCGATCTCCCGGGTCCAGGACGTGTTCATGCCCGAGCGCGTCACCCGCGTTCCCTTGTCCTCGCGCGAGATCGCGGGCGTGCTCAATCTGCGCGGCCGCATCGTCACCGTGGTCGACATGCGCGCCCGTCTCGGCCTGCCGCAGCCCGAGGACGGCAAGGTGCCGATGGCGGTCGGCGTCGATTTGCGCGGTGAATCCTATGGCCTGCTGATCGATCAGATCGGCGAGGTCCTTCGCCTGCCCGAAGCCGGCATGGAAGAAAACCCCGTCAACCTCGATCCTCGCATGGCCAAGCTCGCCGGCGGCGTCCATCGCCTCGA
>NZ_PTFE01000231.1:0-1626 GCF_002936975.1 Bradyrhizobium sp. AC87j1 | reverse complement strand
AAATGGTCGCCCTCATCGCCGTGGCCCGCAAGCTCATCACCATCCTCAACGCCATGCTCAGGGATCGAAAACCATGGCAACCCGCTTGACAAAGAACACAGTCGCTGAGGTGCGAGTGGCGCGATGCAAGAGCATCGCGCCGGCAGCCTCGAAGGATGAACGGTCGAGATGCAGCCGGGCCGTCGCCCTTCGAGGCTCGCCGCAGAGGCGAGCACCTCAGGGTGACGGTGGGAGATGCTAAGCCCAGGACGCTTCACGCCGTCCGCAACACCGGCGCCGGAGGCTGCGACGGCCTGACAAGCGCGAACGCCACCTGCACGATGCCGCCGGCAAGACCGAGCGCGACGCCGATGCGCCAGGCCATGGTGTAGGAGCCGAGCGCGTCGTAGAGCACCCCGCCTCCGTAGGCGCCGAGGAAGCTGCCGATCTGGTGGCTCATGAAGGCGAGGCCCTGGATCATCGCCTGCCAGCGCAGGCCGAACATCTCGGCGACCGCGCCCGCGACCAGCGGCCCTACTCCCATCCAGAGGAAGCCCATAATGGCGCCGAACAGCAGCGTCGAGAACGGCGTTGCCGGCAGCATGAAGTACCAGGCGAGCGCCAGCGAGCGCAGGATGTAGATCGCACCCAGCAGCGCCAGCTTGTTCCAGCGCTGGCCGGCCCAGCCGAAGAACAGCGAGCCGAGCACGTTGAAGCCGCCGATCATGCCGAGCGTCTGCGCGCTCAGCATCGGATCGAGGCCGCAGATCGCGAGGTATGACGGAAGATGCGTGGTGAGGAAGACCAGCTGCATGCCGCAGACGAGATAGGCGCAGGTCATCACCACGAAGGAGGCATTGCCGAACGCGGTCCTCGCCGCGGTCGCAGCCGTGGCATCGTCGATCTCGTCGGCAGCCGGCTTCGGCAGCGGAACCTGGTCGACGCGCCCCGCATACCACGCGGCAGGAATCATTAGCACCGACATGACGACGAAGCCGGCAAGCCCGACGCGCCAGCCAAACCCCTCATTGAGCATCTGCCCGATCGGCGCCGACAGCAGCGCGCCGAGCGAGCCCGCGCCGGAGACGATGCCGAGCACTGTCGAGCGCACCGTTGCAGGAACAGCGCGTGCCGCCACCGACATCGCGATCGCAGCCGCGGTGCAGGCCAGCGATGTGCCGATCAGCACGCCCGCGCCGATCATGATGCTGACGAGGCCGTTCGCGGTCGCCATCAGAATGAGGCCCGCGATGTACATGAATGAGCCGACGATCATGATCGGACGGAAGCCGTAGCGCACCGTCATCGCGCCGGCGAGCGGCTGGAGAAAGCCCCAGGCGAGGTTCTGCACCGCCAGCGCCAGCGTGAAATCCGAGATCGAAATGTGGATGTCATGGGTCAGCGGCTGCATGAAGATGCCGAGGCTCTGCCGCAGCCCCATGCTCAGCGTCAGCATGATCGAGGCGCCGATCAGGATGGGCAATGTCGGACGCAGGACCTGCAGCAGGGGCATTTTCGTCTCCCTTTTGGGCACGGCGCAAATGCCGTCGTCTGAAATATCGGTTGATTTTGGTTACACAGACCTGTGTACTTAGGCTATGTTGGGCCCCAGCTGTCAAGCCAAGAGGATGCGCGTCCCCGCATGGC
>NZ_PTFE01000022.1:0-96708 GCF_002936975.1 Bradyrhizobium sp. AC87j1 | reverse complement strand
ATTCCGACGGCTCGATCGAAGCGCAGATGCCGGAGGGCATGATGCGCTTTGCCTCGATCGACGAGCTGCGCGCCCATCTCGACCAGCGGTCCTGAGCTCTACCGCGCAGAAGTAGAGCGCCGTTGTCGCACCGCGTCGGTCATCGTCTTGTTTCAGCCGAACGTCTTGTTGACACGGAATAGTTCGGCGTCGTCTATCCCGTGAGGCGTAAGTGGAGGGGCGGGCCGATGTCGGACGCTGGGGCGAAGAATTTCATCGAGCTGACGGCGAGCATCGTGTCGGCCTATCTCAGCAACAATCCAACGCCTGCGACGGAGATTCCGAATCTGATCAGCCAGGTGCATGGTGCCCTGGTGCGGGTGTCGTCAGGCCGCACCGAGACCGCGCCGCTCGAGCCGGCCAAGCCGGCGGTCTCGCTGAAGAAGTCGATCGCGCCCGATTATCTGGTCTGCCTGGAAGACGGCAAGCGCTTCAAGTCGCTGAAGCGCCATCTGCGCACGCAGTACAACATGACGCCGGAGCAATACCGCGAGAAATGGGGCCTGCCGGCCGACTACCCCATGGTCGCGCCGAACTATGCGGTGGCGCGCTCGCAATTGGCCAAGCAGATGGGCCTCGGACAGCAGCAGCGGAAGCGGAAGTAGACCGTCCGCTCGGCCAGCTCTGGTAGGGTGGGCAAAGGCGCGCGCTTGCGCGACGTGCCCGCGAATTCTCTCCAGTCACGCGCAAATCGTGGGCACGCTTCCGCCTTCGCTCTTCGAGCTACGGCGGACAAGCCGCTCTGCCCACCTACGAGAGCATCTTACGACGCTTCCGCCAGCGCTTCTTTCGCATCGGTCTTGATGCGCTCGACCATCGAGCGCAGGCCGTTGGAGCGCTGCGGCGTCAGATGATCGCGAAAGCCGAACTCGTTGAACACCGCGATCGCGTCGGTATCGATGATCTCCTGCGGCGTGCGGCCTGAATAGAGGGAGAGCACGATCGCGACCAGCCCGCGCACGATATGCGCGTCGCTGTCGCCGCGATATTTCAGGATCGGCGCGCCATGGCCGCGGTCGACCAGCTTCTGCAGCCAGACCTGGCTGACGCAGCCGTTGACCTTGTTCTCGGCGGAGTGTTCCGCCTCGGGCATCGGTTCCAGGGTGCGGCCGAGTTCGATGACGTACCGGTAGCGGTCGTCCCACTCGTCCAGAAGCTCGAAATTGTCCCTGATTTCGTCGATCGTCGTCATGTTGGCCCGTGTTCCCGTTAAGGCCAATATAAGGATGCGAGGAGATGAAATCGATAGGGTTTGGGCGCTAATTCGCCGCCGCCGGGCCGCGCCATTCCAGCGCAAGGTCGTCCTGGCTCAGGGTATCGCGCGGCGCCACGGTCGATGCGGCATCGCCTTCGCCGACCATCGCGATCGAGCCTGTGTGGTCGGGCGCCTTCTTGTCGTTCTTGTCGGTCTTCTCGTTCTTGTCGTTGGAGATCTGCTCTTTCTTGTCGTTGATGATCTGGTAGATCTTGCGGGCACCGTCCTGGGCGCGCTGGCCGATGATGGTCGCGGCCTGTCCGCCGACCTCGCAGGCCGCCGGCTGGCGCTTGCAGAACTGGGTCATGTCGGAGACGGCCGCGGTCGCAGCCTGCACCGCGTCGGCGGCACCGATCTGGGGCAGCTTCTCCGATTCGGGCGTCTTGTCCCTGGGCAGGAGCACCAGCACCAGCCCGAGCCAGAATGTGATGCGGAGCAGAAAGCGCATCTTATCGACCTGTTCGTTAGATCCCGCCCGCGGCGATGGTCCGCGCGCGTTTCGACCTAGCAACTCTCGATAAATCGCAAGTGATTGCCTTGAGCTTAATTCGCGGAAAATTTACGCAAAATTCTTCGAGATCGACGGTGTCGTAAATTTTCGATTGACGCGGGCGCCCGTGATCTTGCTGGCGCGCATATCCACCAATTCGAAACCATGCCGGGATGCGTGAAACCCTGTGTTCACCATCCTCGCCGAAGACGTCGCCAAATCGTCTAAAAAGCCCCGCGATGTCCCGGCGTTCGGCCGCACACCGAGCCGCCTTAGCACTCGTTTAAGGTCGCTCTGACACGGTGGCTCAACGACAAGGAGGCGTTGCGGCGCGTCTTCCAAAAGACGATTGAGCCGAAGCGCGAGACCCGTGACAGTTTTGAGTATCATCCGCGATTGTCTCGATGCACTGCTGCATCCCTCCGCGCGTTACGATGCGCTGATGCGGGCGCGTCATCGTGCCTTCATGGCGCCGCGGCTGCTTGGCAGCCTGGCCGCCTTTGCCGCATTCCCGGTCTATCTCGCCATGCGTGGCGCACCGAGCGCGGTCGAGGTCGCCGCGTTCGCCTGGCTGATCGCGCCGATCCTGCTGTCCTGGTTCCTGTCGCGCACCGGCCGCTACGAAGGCGCGCATGTGCTGTCGTCGCTGGCGCTCGCCGGCCTGATCATGGCGGTCGCGGGCACCACGGGCGGCATCGAATCATTCGCCGCGGTCTGGCTGGTCGTGGTTCCCCTCGAAGCCGCGCTGTCGGCCTCGCGCCGCGTCGCGGCCTTTGCATCCTTGCTCGCGCTGTCCTGTGCGGGACTCCTGATCATCGTCGGCCAGCTCGGCTGGCTGCCGGTTGCAGACACCAGCACTGCTGAACGCGGCGTGCTGATGGCGTGCGGCGTCGTCTCGGCGACGCTCTATGCCGCCGGCCTTGCCTTCGGCGCGGAATCGCTCGCGCGCACCAGCGTTGCGCTGCTGTCGCGCGAGGAGGAGCGTTATCGCCTGCTCGCCCGCAACATGAGCGACGTCGTCTCGCGGCATCAGCGCAACGGTGCAGTGCAGTTCATCTCGCCCGCGGCGGAACCCATGCTCGGCACGCCGGTGGCGCAACTGCTCGGGCATGGCCTGTTCGATCGCGTCCATGTCGCCGATCGCCCGGCCTATCTCACCGCGCTCTCCGATGCCGCGCGCGGCGACGTGCGCAGCATCGAGTTCCGGCTGCGGCGTGAGCCTGACGGTTCGGAGCGCGGCCAGGTCGATTTCCTCTGGGTCGAGATGCGCTGCCGCCCGCTCGACCGGGATATCGGCCAGAATCCTCATAGCGACGTCACGCGCGAGGCCGAAGTCGTCGCCGTGATGCGCGACGTCACCGACCACAAGCTGTCCGAGCAGGCGCTGGATCAGGCGCGCACCGCCGCCGAGTCTGCCGATGCCGCCAAGACGCGCTTCCTCGCCACCATGAGCCACGAGCTGCGCACCCCGCTGAACGCCATCATCGGCTTCTCCGAGATGATCGCGCAGGAGCAGACCCTGATGCTGGGGGCGGCCCAGCGCCAGGAATACGCCCAGCTCATCAACGATTCCGGCCAGCATCTGTTGTCAGTCGTCAACGGCATCCTGGACATGTCCAAGATGGAGTCGGGCAATTTCGAGATCGCGTCCGAGCCGTTCGCGCCGCGCGCCTCGCTGTTGCATTGCTGCAATCTGTTGGCGCTGAAGGCGCGGGAGAACGGCGTCGACCTCATCACCGACGCGCCGCAGGATCTGCCTGTCATGACCGGCGATCCCAGGGCGTTCAAGCAGATCGTGCTCAATCTCGTCGCCAACGCCATCAAGTTCACCGAGCGTGGCGGTCAGGTCTCCGTGACCGCTTCGGTGTCGGGTTCCCAGCTGACGCTGCGCATCAGCGACACCGGCGTCGGCATCGCGCCCGACGATCTCAAGCGCATCGGCGCGCCGTTCTTCCAGGCCGGCAAGACCTATCAGCGTCGTCACGAGGGAACCGGCCTCGGACTTTCGATCGTGAAGAGTCTCGTGGCATTGCATCTCGGCGAATTGACGGTACAAAGCAGATTGGGAGAGGGCACCGCCGTCACCGTCAGGCTGCCGCTCGTCTACACGCCGGCGCAAGTCAAGCCGGCCGAGAGCAAGGTCGCGACGCTGACGCCGGTGCTGCGCCAGGACCTTCAGGACCAAACTCACGACCAGTCTCAGGACCAACCCGCTCTGGTGAAGAAAAGTGCCTAAGAAGTCTGCCAAGGACGAAACCGCTCCGCGCCGCCGTGGCGCGAAGGCCGCGGTCATCGATGTCGAGACCGAGCGCAACCTCGTGATGCGCGTGCTGCTGCACAGCCCGAAGGACACGCTCGCCGGTCTCGTCGCCGTCGCCGCGATCGGCGCGATCGTTGCCAATGCGCTGTTCCTGCAGACCGGCCGGCATCCGGCGCCGATGTTCGGCACCGTGATCAATCTTCCCGCACCGTCCTCCGTGGCGCTGTCGAACCCGATGCCGCGTCCGCGCCCGGTCGGCGCCGATACCTCGCCGCTGGAGCCGCGCGCGACGGAGTTCCGCGCCGAGCCGAAACCTGCCGAGCGAGCCGCCGAGAAGCCACCCGAAAAGCCCGTCGAGGCGACCGCATCGACGCCGCGCGCGGGCAGTGATCCCATGACCAATCTGGTCAAGGCGACGACCTCGACGCCGCCGTCCGCCATGCGTCCGCCCGCGCCGATTCCCGTTCCGCAGAGCCCCGCCGCACGGCGTATCGCCGGCGCGCAGCGCGCGCTGTCCGAATATGGCTACGGGAATTTGAAGATCACGGGCACGATGAGCGGCGAGACCCAGTCCGCGATCCAGAAGTTCGAGCGCGAGCACAAGATGCAGGTCACCGGCCAGCTGTCCGACCGGCTGCTGCGCGAACTCGGCGCCGCGATCGGCCATCCCGTCGAATAACCCCACCGCCCGCTGTCATTGACGCCGATCAATTCCGGGCATCGCGCGCCGCCGCGCCCGCGCGCGGGCGATTTGCTTGGGATCAATGACGGCCGACAGCTTCGGGGAACATGATCGCTCAACGAAGAAGAGAGGTTGTCATGTTCAAGGTCTCGGTTCTGGTCTGGATCATGCTGGGTACGGCGCTGGCGGGCGTCAGTCTGATCGTCGTGCTGATGGTGCCGAGCGTCGCCGCCGACGCGATCAGGAACATCCCCTATGCGGTGGCCGTGGGATTCGCACTTGCGATGCCGCTGTCATATCTCGTCGCGCCAGATCAACGGCGGGCGAGGTGTAAGCAAGGCGTGACAATCGGACGCTGAGACTGGCGGCGCGCGTCGCGCTGGCCTATCGTTCGACTCATGCGTTTGAAATCCAACATATGGGTCGCGGCTTACCTGCGCCGGTGCCAGACCGAGGGCGTGTTCGGCGCGGTGCGCCGTCGCGGTGCCGAGGAGGCGGGCGCGGTGTTCGTGAAGGTGTCGCTGCTCGACGGCCATGCGATGCTCTACGCGCCGGCGCCGCAGACCGTCTACGACGATGGCCGTCCCGTCGATCGCTTCTTTGTGCCGGTCGCACAGCAATCTTTGCCCGAGCACACGATCGAGGAGCGTCTCGCCAAGGAAATCCGCTTCGATCCGGACGCCTGGATCGTCGAGACCGAGGACCGTGCGGGCCGGCATTTCCTGGAACTGGCGAAGACGTAACTGCTGCTCCTTGTCCCGGACAAGCGGCGACGCGCCAGCGTTGCCGTGCAGAGCCGGGACCCAGAAGGCGGCATCAACGGACGCGGAGAGATGGGCCCCGGCTCAGCAGCGCATCGCACCGGACGATGCTTCGCATCGCCGGGGGCGCTGCGCCGCGTCCGGGGCACGAGCTAAGAGAGATGCTGTGCGCCTCACGCTCAGCGTCAGCGCGCAAGCAAATCACCGATCCGACGATCCGTCGGTGCCGGTGCGGCGCGGCGGCATCGCGCCGGGCTGCACGCCCGGCCGGGTCTGGCTTGCGCCCGCGCGGGCGCGCTGGCGTTCGCCGTCGTGCAGTGACGACTGGTACTTTGCGCGGGTAACGGCGAGCGTCGAGCCGCGCCAGGCTGCCAGCATCACCAGCGCCGAGCGGTCGCTGAGACGATCGTAGAGCCGTGACAGCCGGTACACCTCGTTCACGGACGTGCCGATCTCCGGCTTGAAGAACAGCAGAATGCGCTGGAAGTTCGGGCTCGGCATGTCGAGCGCGCGCGCGGCGACCGCGAGCGCCTCGCCGCCGGCATCATCGACGATCTGGGCTGCGACGCGCGAGGGCAGGATCAGGCTGTCGCCGAGCTCGAGGGTGAAATTCTCGACGTCGCCCGCGATCGCCGCCATCTCCAGGATCTGAATCGCGCGCTTGGCGCGCACGGTCGGAATGCGGGGCGCGGCCTTCAGCGGGGTCTGCGCCAGATTGTGCAGGATCAGCGCGCGCTCGGAGGCGCCGGCGCGGAAGAACATGTCGTGGATCTCGGCGGCGTCCTTCGGCTGCATCGCCATATTGGCGGCCATGCGCAGCTCGGCGTCGGTCGGCGTGCGGGCCGGCGAGGGGGCGGGTGCGGGTGTGGGGATCTCGCGGGCGAGTGGAACCCTGCGGCCTTCATGTGCGGCGACCAGCCCGAGCTTCTGCAGGACCGGGACAGGCGTCGATGGATAGATTGCGAGCTTGGCCTTGATGGCCGCGCGGGTCGCATCGTCGACCTGGTCGATCAGCCGCGTTGCGAGCTCGGTGAACTGGCGCTGCTCGTCGTCGCTGTGGATGCGCGTCTGCACATAGAGGTCGGTCAGCACGCGCAGCAGCGTCGGCCGAACATCGACGCCTTCGCGACGGGAGAGGGACATCAGCCCGTCGAATCCGGGAAACAGCGACTTGGTCATGGAGGGATACGCGACCTGGAAGAGATACTGCCCGCCAGCCTATCGCAGGCTCCTTTAAAGGCTCGTTAAGGAAAACGAGGCGTGAAGCCGAACGCTCGATTTGAAGCGATCCCGTGCCGCAACGGGACGTCGCGGTCGGCCCGTGCGGTTACGGTCCGACCGCGACGTTTACACCCCGTTAACCATGAACTGATCTTAATGAATGCATGTTGCATGAGCGCGCTTGGTCGCGCGGCAATTGAAGAGAGCTGACATGGGGACCATCATTGAATTTCCGGCCGGTCGCCGGGTGGGCTCGCCGGGGGATGTCGCTCCGCGCGCGGAGATGGGAACGATCCTGATCCTTCCCGTCATCCGTATCGAGCGCGAGGCAGACGAAACCAGCGGCGATCACGGGCCGGAGCAGGGCACAGCGCCGGGGCGCCGTCGTCGTCGTCGCTGATTTCGGGCCTTTGCAATGCCGGACACCATCCGCCAGATCCGGTCTGTCCTATCGGCCGTGCTGCTCACGCTGCTTGGCGCTGCGCTCGGCGCCTGTAGCGGCGGCGATTTCGGCCGCACCCGCGCTGACATGCGCAGCGACGACATGCATCGCTGGTTAGGGGCCGAAGCCACCGGCAGCGTCGGCCTGGGTCCCTCACAATTCCAGCTCACCGACGAGGAGCGCCAGCTGCGCGACCTCGCCTATCCCATGATCGAGCCGCCGCTGTCGCGCCCCGCCTGGAAGAGCGTGTTCGGCGACTACAAGGCGATGCCGTCACCCTGGCGGCAGAAGATCGTGTTCGACCGCACCATGTACGGCCGCACGCTGATCGACGAGCCGCACCGCTCGCATTCCTCGCGCTATGCGCAGCTGATCGAGGACGTGCGCAACGACATCACCCGCTTCGAGCCGTTCTTCGCCAGCGCGATCCGCGTCATCGACCTCGACAGGAAACGCAATGCCAGCATGGCGCGCGTCTCCGCGCTCTCGCCGAGAGAGAGGGACGACGCGGTCGCGCGGATGCAGGAGAACTCGCTGATCGTGCAGTGGGTGCAGCAATGCCTGGAGCAGCGCATCTCGTCCTATCGCTGGGCGCTCGAGCGCCTGGTGATCCAGGCCCCTGACGGCATGGCCGCCGACGCCGACCGCCTGATCGGCGAGCTCGCCGCCCAGACCGCCAACCCGCCGGTCCAGGCGCAACCGCCCTATGGACGTGCGGTCATCTCGAAGGGCTGAGCGTCTTGCGCGCGCCAACCCGGCGCTTGGTTCGATCCGGCCGCCGCTGCTTCTGCAGCTTCCCGACAAACTCCTTCAGCGCATCCGCCAGCGGCACCGAGGCGCGGTAGGCGAGGCCGACCTCGCGCTTCACCTTGACCTCGATCTCGCGCACCGCGACATCAAGATTGCCCTTGGCCACGCCTTCCGGGACGATGGCGATGCCGACGCCGGCGGCGACCAGCGCGATGGCCCAGTCTTCCGACTGTGCGATCGCCGCGGTCTGGCGCCGCTGCGCATTGCGGCCGAAGAATGCGCTCTGGTGAACGGCAGCGGCAGCCTGTTCCAGCGCGCCCGCCTGGTCTGCCACTGCCTGCTGATGGAGACGAATGACGGGCTGGCTTTGGTCGACACCGGGATCGGCCTCGGTGACATCGCATTGCCCGAGCGGCTGGGGCGGCGCTGGGTGCGGCAGACCGCGCCAAAGCTGGATCCCGCGGAGACGGCAGCCGAGCAGGTGAGGGCGCTCGGCTATTCACCGAACGACGTGTGCCACGTGCTGCTGACGCATCTCGACCGCGATCATGCCGGCGGCGTGCCCGACTTTCCCCACGCCGCGATCCACGTCCACCGCGCCGAATACGACATAGCGGTGCTGCGCAAGCCCGCGCCGCCGGAAGGCCGCTATGTCACGGGGCAGTGGAGCCATGGTCCGCGCTGGCAATTCTACGGTGAAGCCGGCGAGGACTGGTTCGGCTTCAAGGGCGTGCGCGCGCTCGGCGACAAGGAGGCGGACATCCTGATGATCCCGCTTGCCGGCCACACGCTCGGCCATTGCGGCATCGCGGTGCGCTCGGGCGACACCTGGCTGCTGCATGCCGGCGACAGCTATTTCCACCACGGCCAGCTCGATGCATCGCCGCGCGTCCCCTTGATGCTCGGCTATTTCCAGCGCCGCGGCGACATGGACCGCGCAATGCGGATCGCTAACCAGGCCCGGCTGCGCGCGCTGAAGCGCGATCACGGCGATTGCGTGACGATCGTCAACAGCCACGATCCCGCGGATTACGAGCGCTGCCGGTGCAGAAGCATGAATCCGGAGCCGTCAGCCCGTCGACTTGACTCTCGATCGGCTTGAAGCCGGGCCGGCGACCGCCACCTCCCGCGTGATCCACTCGGAGAAGACGCGGATCGGTCGCCGCTGCTGGCTCGCGCGCGGGAACACCAGGTGATGGCCGATATAGCGGATGTCGACGGAGCGTCCGGCGAGGGGGGCAACCAGCCGCCTTGTGGCGATCTCGCGTTCGGCAAGTCGGGTTGACTCCAGCGTCACGCCGAGGCCGCTCGACGCCATCGCGATCGCCAGGAAGCTGCGATCGAAGCGCATGCCATGAATGGCAGGCGCTTCGAGCCCGTTGGCGGTGAACCATTGGTGCCACTGCACCTGCTTCACTTCCGAGCGGATCAGCACCTGATCGAGCAGGTCCGTCGGCTTGCGGATCTTCTTCGCGAGCTCGGGCGTGCAGAGTGGCGTCACGGTCTCTTCGCCGAGCGGAATGACCTCGACCCCCTCGGCTCTCGGCTGCCCGTAGACGATGTCGATGTCGAAATCGTCGTTGCTGAACCGGGCATATTCCGTGCTGGCGGCAAGCCGGACCTCGAGCTGGGGCTCTGCGGCCATGAAGCGGGCGAGGCGCGGCGCGAGCCACTGCGCGGCAAAGCTCGGCGCGCAGTGCACTCTCAGCAATTGCGGGCCGCGGCCCGCGACCTCTTCGATCCCGCGCCGCAGATTGTCGAAGGCGGCGCCGGCATGACGCATCAAATTCTCGCCCGCCGGCGTCAGACGGACGGCGCGGGCGCTCCGTTCGAACAATATCGTGCCCATCGCGCTCTCGAGCTTGCGGATGGCGTGGCTCACCGCGCTCGGCGTCAGATGAAGTTCGTTCGCCGCATCCCGGAACGAGCCGGTGCGTGCGGCCGCCTCGAACGCGCGGATGGACGATATCGGAATACTGGACAACAGCATCCGACGAGTGAACCAAATTCACCTATGCAAGACAACAGCGCGTTTGTCGGAAACGGGGCAGGGGCATAATCAACGGGTCAAGAACAGTGGCGCCGTTGGTGCCGGCAACAGCCGTTCAGGGAGGATCACAATGCTGCTACGCGGCAAGACTGCCATCATCACCGGAGCGGCCTCGCCGCGGGGCATCGGCCTTGCAACGGCCCGTCGCTTTGCGGCCGAAGGCGCGCGGGTCGCCATTCTCGACATCGACGGTTCGGCCGCGGAAGCCGCCGCGCGCGGGCTCGAATCCGGCACTGGCGAGCCGCATCTTGGCCTCGCCCTGGACGTCACCGACAAGCAGGCCTGCATCAAGGCCGTTGAAGCGGTCATCGCGCGGTTCGGCCAGATCGACATCCTCATCAACAATGCCGGCGTGACGCAGCCGGTGAAGCTTCTCGACATCACGCCTGAAGACTGGAACCGTATCCAGGACGTCAACCTCAAGGGCATCCTGTTCCTGTCGCAGGCCGTGATCCCGCATATGCAGAAGCGCAAGAGCGGATCGATCGCGTGCATGTCGTCCGTTTCCGCCCAGCGCGGCGGCGGCATCTTCGGCGGACCGCACTATTCGGCAGCCAAGGCCGGCGTGCTCGGACTCGCCAAGGCGATGGCCCGCGAATTCGGGCCCGACGGCATCCGCGTCAATTGCGTGACGCCGGGCCTGATCGGCACCGATATCACCGCGGGCAAGCTCACCGACGAGATGCGGACGAAGATCCTCGAGGGCATACCGCTCGGCCGACTCGGCGAGGCCGCCGACGTCGCGGGCATCTACACCTTCCTCGCCTCGGACCTGTCGGCCTATGTCACCGGCGCGGTCATCGACGTGAACGGCGGCATGCTGATCCACTAGCCGAGGAGGAGACATACATGGCAACACCGACACTCCCGAACGCACCGACGCTGGCACAGCGCGCCCGCAATATCCGCCGCAACGCCCTGCTGATGGGTGAGGTCCAGGGCCAGGGTTATATCGCCCAGGCGCTCGACATCGCCGACGTGCTGGCGGCGGCCTATTTCCACGCGATGCGCTTTCGCGCCGAAGATCCGGTCTGGGAAGGCCGCGACCGCTTTTTGCTGTCGAACGGACACTATGCGATTGCACTTTATGCGGCGCTGATCGAGGCCGGGATCATTCCGGAAGCGGAGCTCGCAACCTATGGCTTCGACGAGAGCCGTCTGCCGATGTCGGGCATGGCCTCCTATACCCCGGGCATGGAGATGTCCGGCGGATCGCTCGGCCTTGGCCTTGGCATCGCCGTCGGCATGGCGCTCGGGCTGAAGCGCAAGAACTCGGCGGCGCGGATCTTCACCCTGTTCTCGGACGGCGAGCTCGACGAGGGCTCGAAATGGGAAGCCATTATGTCTGCGGCCCATCACAAGCTCGACAACATCATCGCAATCGTCGACGTCAACAATCAGCAGGCCGATGGTCCCTCAAAGCAGATGCTCGGCTTCGAGCCGCTAGTCGATAAGCTCGAGGCCTTCGGCTGGTTCGTGCAGCGCGTCGACGGCAACGATCTCGACGCGGTGGTGGGGGCTTTCGATGCCGCGATGGCACATGCCGAGCCGAAGCCTCGCATGATCGTCGTCGACACGTTGATGGGCAAGGGCGTTCCCTTCCTCGAGCAGCGCGAGAAGAACCATTTCATTCGCGTCGAGCCGCACGAATGGCAGCTCGCGCTGTCGGCATTGAACGCGGGAGACCAGCCATGAAGTCCGCAGGCCCCCCCCCTTCGGCAAAGCCGCGCCTCACCACCTCGGCCATGATCGCTTCGATCGCGGCGGAAGGGCAGCGCGCCAAACCCGCCCCCTTCGGCCACGCGCTCGTCGAACTCGCCCGCAGCCGCGAGGACGTGGTCGGCATGACCGCCGATCTCGGCAAATACACCGATCTGCACATCTTCGCGCAGGCCTTTCCCGATCGTTATTACCAGATGGGCATGGCCGAGCAGCTGCTGTTCGCTGCAGCCTCGGGGCTCGCCGCGGAAGGCTTCATGCCGTTCGCAACGACTTATGCGGTATTCGCCTCGCGGCGGGCCTATGACTTCATCCACCAGACCATCGCGGAAGAAGACCGCAACGTGAAGATCGCCTGCGCGCTGCCCGGCCTGACCTCGGGCTATGGACCCAGCCACCAGGCCGCCGAGGATCTTGCCCTGTTCCGCGCGATGCCGAACATGACGGTGATCGATCCCTGCGATGCGTACGAGATCGAGCAGATCGTGCCCGCGATCGCCGCGCATCGCGGACCGGTCTATATGCGCCTGCTGCGCGGACAGGTGCCGCTGGTGCTCGACGAGTACAATTACCGGTTCGAGCTCGGCAAGGCTGCGTCGCTTCGTGACGGCAGCGACGTCCTGATCATCTCCTCGGGCATCATGACCATGCGCGCGCTGGAGGCGGCGCAGGCGCTCGCGGACGACCGCGTCAGCGTCGGCGTCCTGCACGTGCCGACCATCAAGCCGCTCGACACCGAAGCGATCCTGCGCGAAGCGGGCAAGCCCGGCCGCCTCGTCGTCGTCGCCGAGAACCACACCGTGATCGGCGGGCTCGGCGAGGCCGTGGCTTCGCTGCTGATGCGCTCGGGCGTTCATCCCGCGTTCCGGCAGATCGGACTTCCCGACGAGTTTCTCGCCGCCGGCGCGCTGCCGACCTTGCACGACCGCTACGGCATCTCGACCGCGGAAGTGAAGCGGCAGATCAAGGAGTGGCTGCGCTAGCAGCCCGCCTCCCGATCCGCGACCGACATGCTTCGCAGCGCCGCTGCGAAGAACGACGGCTGCTGTCCAATGCCGGCGCATCGAGAGCCGGCCAGCAGCAACACGGGCGGTGAAGAGCCGCCTTTAGATCAACCAAACCATGCTCGACAGGAGGAAACGATGACCTTGCGCAAGCCGAGAACTCTGAGCCGCCGCAAGTTGCTCATGGCCGGCGCCGCGGTGCCGCTATGTGCCATTCTCACCCGCCCGGCCTCGGCCGCGGAATTCACCTACAAGCTCGCGACGGGGCAGGATCCGACGCATCCCGTCAACATCCGCGCCAAGGAAGCTGCCGACCGCATTCGCGAGGCGACGAGCGGCCGGCTCGAGATCAACCTGTTTCCGGCGAACCAGCTCGGGTCGGATACCGACCTGTTGACGCAGGTCCGCAACGGCGGCGTCGAGTTCTTCAACCTGTCCTCGCTGATCCTCGCGACGCTGGTGCCGGCTGCAGGCATCGTCAACCTCGGCTTTCTCTTCACGAACTATGACGCGGTCTGGAAGGCGATGGATGGCGAGCTCGGCGCCTATATCCGCGCGCAGATCGCGCGGACGCCGATCATGGCGGTGTCGAGCCCCTGGGATAACGGCTTCCGCCACGTCACGTCGTCTGGCCGCGAGATCAGGACGCCGGACGATCTCAAGAATTTCAAGCTGCGCGTGCCGGCCGCTCCCAATCTGACATCGCTGTTCCAGGCGCTTGGGGCGGGCCCCGCGCCGATCAATTTCAACGAGGTCTACTCCGCGCTCCAGACCAAGGTGGTCGACGGTCAGGAAAATCCGCTGCCGATCATCGCGACCGCCCGGCTGTACGAGGTGCAGAAGACCTGCTCCCTGACCGGACACGTCTGGGACAATTACTGGATCCTCGGCAACAAGCGCGCTTTCGAAAAGTTGCCGAAGGATGTGCAGGAGATCGTGACGCGGGAGCTGGATCGCTCGGCCAAAGAGGAGCGCGCCGACGTCGCCAAACTCAGCGAGTCCTTGCGCGCCGATCTGACCGCCAAGGGCATGCAGTTCATCGACGTCGACCGCGGCGCGTTCCGCCAGGCCCTGGCGAAGACCAGCTTCTACGCCGATTGGAAGGCCAAGTTCGGCGATGAGGCCTGGGCTCAGCTCGAGAAAGCGGCGGGCAAGCTGTCATGACCGCGGTCAACCATATGCCTGGGATCGATCAGGGCGCCGCGGTCGCAGTGCCTCAATCCAGTGTGCACCGCTGGGCCGTCGCGGCCAACAAGGTGCTTGGTCATGTGGTTGCGATCCCGGCGGCGCTCCTGGTGCTGGCCGAGATCGTCGTTTTGTCGGCCGGCATCGTCGGTCGATATGTCTTTCACGCTCCGATCATCTGGGCCGACGAGCTCGCCGGCATCCTGTTCCTGTGGCTCGCCATGCTGGGATCGGTGATCGCGTTCCAGCGCGGCGAGCACATGCGGATGACGGCCATCATCGGCATGCTCCGTCCCAACGCACGTGCCTTCCTGGATGTTGTTGCCGCCGGGGCATCGCTGGCGTTCCTGTTGTTGGTGATCCATCCCGCCTACGAGTTCGCGGCCGACGAGGTGTTCGTCACGACGCCGGCGCTCGAAATCGTCAACAGCTGGCGGGCTGCCGCGTTACCCGTCGGCATCGGATTGATGCTGATCGCGGCGGTCCTGCGGCTCGCCCGCATCTCGAGCTTGCGCAGCCTGCTGGCGGCCGCGGTGCTCGTCGCCGGCATCATCGCCGCGCTCGTCCTCATCGCGCCGGTATTGAAACCGCTCGGCAATCTCAACCTGCTGATCTTCTTCGTGATCATCGTCGGCGCGATGGTGCTGGCGGCGGTGCCGATCGCCTTTGCCTTCGGTCTTGCTACCGTCGGATATCTGGCGCTGACGACGAACACGCCCGATGTGGTCATCATCGGGCGCATGGACGAAGGCATGAGCCATCTGATCCTGCTGGCTGTGCCGCTCTTCGTGTTCCTCGGCCTGCTGATCGAGATGACCGGCATGGCGCGGGCCATGGTCGGCTTTCTCGCCAGCCTGCTCGGCCACGTGCGCGGCGGCCTGCACTATGTATTGGTCGGCGCGATGTACCTGGTGTCGGGCATCTCCGGCTCGAAGGCGGCCGACATGGCCGCTGTGGCGCCGGTGCTGTTTCCGGAGATGACCAAGCGCGGCGCTAGGCCCGGTGATCTCGTGGCGCTGCTCGCGGCGACCGGGGCCCAGACCGAGACCATTCCGCCGTCGCTCGTGCTGATCACCATCGGCTCAGTGACGGGAGTGTCGATCGCGGCGCTGTTCACCGGGGGGCTACTGCCCGGCATCGTGCTCGCCGTCGGTCTCTGCGCCGTGGTCTGGTGGCGATACCGGGGCGAGGACCTGTCGCATGTGAAGCGGGCCACGGGCAGGGAGATCGGCCGCGCCTTCGTCATTGCCATTCCGGCAATGGCGCTGCCCTTCGTCATCCGCGCCGCGGTGGTCGAGGGCGTCGCCACCGCGACCGAAGTTTCGACCATCGGCATCGTCTACTCGGTTTTCACCGGGCTTCTGATCTATCGTCAGTTCGCCTGGCGCCGGCTTTATCCAATGTTGGTGGAGACCGCGTCACTATCAGGCGCGATCCTGCTGATCATCGGCGCGGCGACAGGGATGGCGTGGGCTCTGACGCAATCGGGCTTCTCGGCATCGCTTGCAAAGTTCATGACGGCGCTGCCGGGCGGAACGCCTGTCTTTCTCGGCGTGACCATCTTCGCCTTCGTCATTCTGGGCAGCGTGCTGGAAGGCATCCCCGCCATCGTCCTGTTCGGGCCGCTATTGTTTCCGATCGCCCGCCAGGTCGGCGTGCACGAAGTGCACTACGCGATGGTCGTCGTGCTCGCGATGGGCATCGGCCTGTTCGCCCCGCCATTCGGCGTCGGCTATTACGCGGCCTGCGCCATCAGCCGCATCAGTCCCGACGAGGGTATCAGGCCGATCGTCGGCTATATCGTGGCCCTGCTGATCGGCACGCTGATCGTCGCGGCGATCCCGTGGATATCGACCGGCTTCCTGTGACGCGGAGACGGGCGGCGCTCAGCGCTGCCCGTCATGCACGGAGATCTCGGATGCCTTGAGGCCTCCGATGCGCGCGTGGGGGCGGCCGCCGGTGGCCATCACGAGGCCGAAGGCGATCTCGTCCCGCCGCGGCGCGTCCCACAGCGTCATCTCCGCGGTGCCGAAATGGCTGCGGACATAGGCGGCGTGGATGTGACCGAGCGGCACCATCAGGCGCGTGCCGGGACCGCCGATGGTTTTCGTAGCCGGGACGATCGCCTTGGGCTGACCAAGCACCTCGCGCATGCCATGGCCGCCGGCTTCGTGCCAGACGGCGCCATGCTCGAGCTCGCCGTCTTCACCGACGATGATGCCCTTGCCATAGGCTTCGATGCGCTCGGCACCGCCGAGCTGTGCGATCAGCGCGCCAGCGAGCTCGCGCCCGAGCTCACGCAAGGCCGCCTGGAACGGCATCAGATCGGACTCATAGCGTCCGGCGAAGGGATTGCGGATCACCGCGACGGCGGTTCCGACCAGCAGCGGCTTCTCCAGCCGCGGGCCGCGCTCATGCCGGATGGTCTCGACGCTGAGCGCGGTCTTGCGAATATCGTAGGACGACATGCTGAAGCTAGGCCTCGTCCACGACGGGATTGCTGAGCACGCCGATGTTCTCGATCTCGACCTCGACCACATCGCCGGGCTTGAGGAACATCGGCGGCTTGCGGGTGAAGCCGACGCCGGCCGGCGTGCCGGTGGCGATGACGTCGCCGGGCACGAGGTCGAAAATTGTCGAGCAATATTCGATCAGCCGCGGGATCGAGAAGATCAGCATCGAGGTGTCGGAGGACTGCACGGTCGCGCCGTTGACGCGCGTTTCGAGCTTGAGCTTGGTGGGATCGCCGATCTCGTCCGGCGTGATCAGCCACGGTCCGAACGGGCCGGTGCCGACGAAATTCTTGCCAGAGGCGATCTGCTGGGCATGACGCTGCCAGTCGCGCACGCTGACGTCGTTGTAGATCGAATAGCCCGCCACATGATTCCATGCGTCGGCCTGGCTGATGTGACGGCCGCCCTTGCCGATGACGACGGCGAGCTCGCCCTCCCAGTCGAAATTGTCCGAGACCTTTGGCCGGATCACCGGCGCGTTGTGCGCAACTTGGGACCGCCAGACCCGCAGGAAGATCGGTGGGAATTCCGTGAGCTCGCGCTTCATGCCGAACGCCACGGCTTCATTGTGGTGGTCGAGATAGTTGCGCACGGCGCAGACGATCTTCTCGGGCCGCGGGATCACCGGCAGGTATTTGACGTCGCTCAGCGCTAGCGTCGGCTTGTGCCCGGCGACGATCGCCTCGCGCTTCGTGTAGTCATCGCTGCCGAGAAAGTCCGCAAGCGTCGGGTACTGGGGCAGGGCGCGGCCCAGATCCACCACGCGGTTTTCGACAACGGCGCCCCAGCTTTCCCGATTTCCATCCAAGAACGACAGCAGCTTCATGGTTTCGCCCCAAGGGTTTCGAATTAAGGGTCCAGATTTTCGATCTGACGTATTATTTTCGAAAATGAAGCCGGGCGCAAGCCCGCCGCGCAAAAATGCCGGTCGCCTATTCGGCGTCGAGCAGATGGCCCGCGTATTTGGCGACGTTGTCGGAGGTCGAGCGGATATGGGTCTCGATCAGCTGCACGGCGAGATCCGCGTTGCGCGAGATGGCGGCCTGCATGATGGCTTGGTGCTCGCCGGCCTTGTCGCGCGGGCGCGGCCGGAAATTGGCGGAGAGATGCCGGTAGCGCTCGGCGCGATCGAACAGCTCGGCGCGAATGGCGAGCAACGTGGCCGAGCCGCAGGCGGAGACCAGCGCCTGGTGGAATTGGCGATGCGCGATCTTCCATTCGGGATCGCGCAAGGGGTGTTCGGGATCGCGCTGCTCGATTCGCTTCAATCTGTGCAGGGTGGAGATCACGGCGATTTCCCAATCGTCATCGCCCCGCTCGATCGAGCGGCGGATCAATTCCACCTCGATCAGCACCCTTGCATCGGTGACCTCGACCAGGTCCTGGCGGCTGACCGGCGCCACGCGAAAGCCGCGCTGCTCCTGGGCGTCGACCAGGCCTTCCGCTGCAAGCGCGGTCAGCGCCTCGCGCAGCGTCGTGAAGCTCGCGCCGAACCGTTCGCGCAGCACATCGAAGCGCAGCGGCTCGCCGGGCGGAAGGGCGCAGGCGATGATCTCCTCGCGCAGCCGATGCGTGATGTCGGCGGCGATGGTCTTGCCGAATTCCTTGCGGGGGCGGATGGCGCTCTCGGGCATGGGGATCTGTCGCTGAATCGATGCCTCAACATGCCGCGCTAACGAGCGTCTTGCAATAATTTTCGTAAACGGTATGATTTTCGAAAATATGGTCTAGGGAGCACGTGAAGTCATGAGGGCGGTGCTGGTGCGTCAGCCGGGTGGGCCGGATGCACTCGAGGTGGTCGAGCTTCCGGTGCCTGTGCCCGGAGCCGGCCAGGTGCAAATCCGGGCCGAGGCGTTGGGGGTCGGTCAACCCGACGTGCTGATCCGGCGCGGCGTCTACAAATGGATGCCGCCGCTGCCGGCCAATCCCGGCAACGATGTTGCGGGGCGCATTTCTGCGCTCGGGTCCGGCGTCGAGGGGTTTTCCCTCGGCCAGAAGGTGCTGCTCAGCGCGCGCGATCTGTCCCAGCGCGGCGGCTGCTACGCCGATTACGTGGTCGCGCCCGCGGATGCCGTTCACGCGCTGCCGGACAATGTCGATCTGCAGGCGGCCGTGTGCCTGTCGAACTACCAGGTCGCCTACGCGCTGCTGCACGAGTGCCGCCATCCGCGCGCGCCCGCAAGCGTGCTGGTGATCGGCGCGGCCGGCGGCGTCGGCACCGCGCTGGTGCAACTGGCCAAGCTTGCTGGCATGACCGTCATCGGCACCGTCTCCACCGAAGAGAAAGCCGCGTTCGCCAGGGCGAACGGCGCCGATCACGTCATCTTCTACCGGAGCGAGGATGTCGTGGCGCGAACGCGCGAGCTGACTGATGGCGAGGGCGTCGGCGTCGTGCTCGATCACGTCTGCGGGCCCGAGTTCACCGCCTATCTCGGCGCGCTCGGCAAATGGGGCACGCTGCTGTCCTACAACGCTTTCGCCGGTTTGCCGGAAGAGAATCTGATGGCGGCGATGCGCGATCATCTCGACATCTGTCCGGCGATACGCTGCTTCTCCTTCCACATCTACGACCACGATTGCGACGGACGCCGTGCCCTGATGCGCAGCGTGATCGAGGCCTTGAGCCGCAATGCGATCAAGCCGGCGATCTCGGCAGTGCTGAAGCTCGACGAGGTCAGGAAGGCCCATACGCTGCTCGAGCAGGGCTCCGCGCTCGGCAAGATCATCATGATTCCATGAGGGGATGGACCGCACGATGACACAAGCACCCATTGCACGCTTCACCCGGCTGCGACACGCGACCTTCACCTCGCCCGATCCGGAGCGGCTGCTCGACTATTATCGCGGCGTGATCGGACTTGGCCTCGTGGCCCGCGATGGCAACCGCCTGTTCCTCGCCAGCGAGTCCGAGCAGCTCTCGCTGGTGATCGAGCCTGGCGATGCGGTACTCAGCAGCATCGCCTTTGAAATCTCCCCGGAGGTCCAGCTCGAGGCGCTGGGCGCCGCGCTGAAGCAGGCGGACTTACGGCCCGAGCTTCGGAGCGATCCCCTGCCTGGTGTGTCCCGGCTGCTGTCGTTTAGCGATCCCGAAGGGACGCGTTTCGAGCTGATCCAGGGCTGGACGCCGACGCCCGCGCAGGAGCGGATCGGCGGGCTCGCTGTCGCCAAGCTCGGCCATGTCGCCCTTCGCACGCCCGATCCGAAAGCCGCTTCGGAGTTTTACGCGAACGTGATGGGGCTGCGGGTCTCCGACTGGATCGAGGACCGCTTCGTCTTCATGCGCAGCGGCTTCGAGCATCACACGTTGAATTTCGCGCTCGCGCCTGGCCGCGGTCTGCATCATTTTGCGTTCGAGCTGCGGGGTCCCGAGCATATGCATCGGGCCTGCGATCATCTCGCGCGCCACAAGCTCCCGGTGCTCTGGGGACCGGTGCGTCACGGCCCCGGCCACAACACTGCGATCTATCACCGCAATCCCGATGGGCATCTGGTCGAGTTGTTCCATGACCTCGACCGGATGGTGGACGAGGAGCTCGGCTATTTCGAGCCGCGGCCCTGGCATCGCGATCGCCCGCAGCGGCCAAAAGTCTGGGTCGGGCTGCCGCGCGACGTCTGGGGCATGCCGCCATCGCCGGAATGCACGGAGTTTGCGCGCTAGCGAATTCAGTTCGACCTGAACGACGCCGCGCGCGTTGCGGCCAACGACGTAACAATTGAGGGAGAAGCATCCATGCGAGGGATGAAGCGGCTTGCTGCGGCCTTTTTTCTGCTCGGCGTTTTTCTTGGCGTTTTTCTCGGCGGTTGTCTGGTGACCGGCCCTGCATGGGCGGACAATTATCCGTCGCGTCCGATCCGCCTGCTGCATGGCTTTGCCGCCGGCGGCGCCGCCGACACGCTGTCGCGCATCATCGCCGACGGGCTGTCGAAGAAGCTCGGGCAGCCGATCATCGTCGAGGCCAAGCCCGGTGCCGGCGGCAACATCGCGGCGGACGCGGTCGCCAAGGCGGCGCCCGACGGTTATACGCTCGGCCTCGTCACCGGCGCGCACGCGATTTCCGCGGCGACCTACAAGAGTCTCGCCTATCAGCCGGCCGAAAGCTTCGAGATGATTTCGACGCTGGTCTACTACGCGCTCGTCATCGCCGTGCGCAGCGACTACCCCGCAAAATCGCTGGGTGAGCTCATCGCCCTGGCCAAGGCAAAGCCGGGTTCACTCAGCTTCGGATCGGTTGGTTTCGGCAGCACGCATCATCTTGCGGGAGAGTTGCTCAACGCCACCGCCGGCATCGAGATCGTGCACGTGCCGTATCGCGGCGATTCCCAGTCCGTCACCGCACTGCTCGGCGGCGACGTTCCCGTCATCGTCGGCACGCCCGTGCTGCTCGCGCCGCAGATCCAGAGCGGCGCGATCCGCGGCCTGGCCGTAACTTCGCCGACGCGCACGGCGTTGCTGCCCGATGTCCCGACCGTGCAGGAAGCCGGCATCAAGGGCTACGACGTGCGCACCTGGGCCGGCCTCCTGGCGCCCAAGGGCACGCCGCCTGCCATCATCGCGGCGCTCAACGCCGCGACGCTGGAGGCGCTCGGGGATCCCGAGCTCAGGCAGCGTCTGGAGACCGCCGTCGGCGGCGAGGTCCGCGGCAGCTCGCCGGAGGAGATGAAGAAGCTGATCGGGACCGAGATCGCCAAATGGACCGGCGTGGTCGAGCGCGCGAAGATCCCGAAGATCTGACCCGGGCCGGCGGCAGGGTCGGTACCGGCCGGCCCCTGCTCACGAATGCTTGATCCGGATCAACAAGCGCCACCGGCACTGGGATATGCTACGAGGGATACGCTGCGACCTTGATAAGGTAACTCAATAAAGATGCGCCTCGTTCGTGCCATTCTGGCATTCGCAATCGCCATATCCTTGACGATGCTGCCCGTTGGCGCGTCCGCATCCGGTCTTGCCATGTCGTCGGACGATATGCCGGCGACTATGCAAATGGGCAGCGACGCCGGGATGGCGATGGACGATTGCTGCCCCGACATGAAGGGGACGCCCTCGCAGACCGGCGGCTACAAATGCGGGATGGGCTTCTGCTGCGTCGGCGGCGCCATCGCGCTCGATGCCATCAGGCCCGTCGTCTTCGGGCATTTCGCCGTAGCGGTGAGCACGATCGCCATCCCTGAGGATCAGGTCGTCTCCGCCCGCGGCAGCAGTCCTCCCTTCCGACCTCCTCGAATCTGATCTCGCAACAGCCGAACGCGCGCAGCACGTTTGCGCGCGACGACGACTGACGTGTGCGCGCCATGCGCCACGGCGAAAGATCAGATCATGAGGACAGGACAATGCTTTCCAAATTCACCACCGCGGCGCTCGCCGCCACCCTTTCGCTTGCCGCTTCCGCGGCGATGGCGGGCGCCGGCGACTACGCCTTCGAGCCCGTCACTGCGCAAATGAAGAAGGGCGACGACGTCACGCTATCGGTTCGCCTGACCAACAAGCAGACCGGCAATCCGGTGGCGGACGCCGTCATCTTCAAGACCCGTGTCGACATGGCCCCGGACGGAATGGCCGAGATGGAATCGGCGGTGGCGCCGCTGCCGTCGAAGGAGCCGGGCGTCTATGCCTTCCGCACGGATCTGCCGATGGCCGGCCGCTACCAGGTCACGCTGTCGGCCAAGGTGCAGGGCGAGGTGGAGACCGTCACCGGCAAGGTGATCGTCACGGCGACCAAGTGAGCGTGCGGACGCCGCCCGCGGCGTCCGAACTTCTCTGTCCCATTCACATGGATGCGCGCCGGGCGCGCGAAGGCACACCATGAAGACGCTACGTCTCCTGACAACTCTCGCGCTGGCCGGTGGCTTGGCTATGGGCGCGTACTGGTCCTCGCACGACGGGCGCTGGTCCGTTCATGCCGAGGCGACCCCGGCTCCGGCCCAGGCGGATCGGACTCCGCTCTACTATCGCGATCCCAGCGACGCGCCGCTCTGGTCCGCTGGTCCGAAGCAGGACGACCGCGGCCGGGATTATCTGCCGGTCTACGAGGACGATCAGGTGACTGCAGTGGCACCAAAGCCACCGCAGGCGGCTTCATCGCGAAAAATCCTCTACTACCGCAATCCCATGGGCCTGCCCGACACCTCGCCGGTGCCGAAGAAGGACCCGATGGGGATGAACTACGTCCCCGTCTACGAAGGCGACGAGGTCGACGACGGCACGGTGAAGCTGTCGCCGGGCAGAATCCAGCGCAGCGGCGTCAAGTCCGAGCCCGCCCGGCGGCGTGCGATCCGCGTCGCGGTGAAGGCGCCCGGCACGATCCAGCTCGACGAGCGCCGCGTCTCTGTCATCGCGATGCGCGCCGAAAGCTTCGTGCAGAAAGTCGCAGACGTCACCACCGGCACGCGCGTGAAGGCGGGCCAACCGCTGATGGAGATCTACAGTTCGGCGGTCGCATCCGCCGCCGCGGAATATCTGGCAACGATCACCTCGAAGACGGTGGGCGGCGTCGAGATGTACGGCCGCGGCTCGCGGCAGCGGCTGGTCAATCTCGACGTGCCCGAGCAGGTCATCGCCGAGATGGAGCGGACGCGCGTTGCGCCTGTCACCGTGCATTGGTCGGCGCCACGCGACGGCATCGTGCTCGAGCGCAACGCGATCGAAGGCATGCGCGCCAATCCCGGCGACGTGCTGTTCCGGATTGCGGACACCTCGCTGGTCTGGGCATTGGTCGACGTCGCCGAGCGCGATCTCGGCAATGTCGCGGTGGGGCAATCGGTGGCGGTGCGCGCGCGGAGCTTTCCCGGCCGCATCTTCAGCGGCAAGATCGCCGTGGTCTATCCGCAGGTGAACCGCGACACAAGGACGGTCCGCGTCAGGATCGAGCTCGCCAATCCCGACGCCGCGCTGCTGCCGGACATGTATGTCGATGCCGAGATCGACACGGCCGATAGCGCGCCCGTGCTGGCGATCCAGGATAATTCGGTGCTCGACACCGGCACGCGGCAGGCCGTTCTCGTCGACAAGGGGGAAGGGCGCTTCGAGCCGCGTGAGGTGAAGCTCGGCCGGCGCGGCGGCGGCTACATCGAGGTGCGCGACGGACTTGCCGACGGCGAGGCGGTGGTCACCTCCGCCACCTTCCTGATCGATGCGGAAAGCAATCTGAAGGCCGCGCTCAAGGGTTTTGCGGAAGGAGCGCCTCAGGCGTCCGATGCGGGCCATGCGACGGGAGAGCACAAATGATCGCCCGCATCATCGCCTGGTCGGCGCGCAATTTGCTGCTGGTGCTGTTTGGCACCGGCTTTGCGGCCGCCGCCGGTCTCTATGCGCTGATTCACCTGCCGCTGGATGCGATCCCGGATCTCTCCGACACCCAGGTCATCGTCTACACCGAATATCCCGGCCAGGCGCCGCAGGTGATCGAGGACCAGGTCACCTATCCCCTGACGACGGCGATGCTGACCGTGCCGAAATCGAAAGTGGTGCGCGGCTTCTCGTTCTTCGGCGCCTCCTTCGTCTACGTGATCTTCGAGGACGGCACCGACATCTATTGGGCGCGCTCGCGCGTCCTGGAATTTTTGAACGGCGCGGCTTCGCGGCTCCCCGCCGGCGTCACCCCGACCATCGGTCCCGACGCCACCGGCGTCGGCTGGGTCTACCAGTATGCGGTCCTGTCGAAGGAATTGAACTTGGCGGACACCCGCACGATCCAGGACTGGAATCTGAAGTTCGCACTGGCCAAGGCCGAAGGCGTCGCCGAGGTCGCCAGCATCGGCGGCTTCGTCAAGCAGTACAACGTGGTGCTCGATCCGCAGCGGATGCGCGATCGCGGCATCAGCATGCAAAAAATTCGTGAGGCGATCCGCGCCAGCAACGCCGACGTCGGCGGACGCACCGTCGAGCTCGCCGAGTTCGAATACGTCATTCGCGGCAAGGGCTACATCAAGAGCATCAACGATCTCGGCAACATCGTGCTGAAGACGAGCAATGGCACGCCGGTGCTGCTCCGCGACGTCGCCAATGTCGAGCTTGGACCGGACGAGCGCAGGGGCATCACCGAGCTGAATGGCGAGGGCGAGGTCGCAAGCGGCATCGTGCTGCAGCGCTTCGGCGTCAATGCGCTCGACGTCATCGAGAACGTCAAGAAGCGCTTCAAGGAGATCGCGAGCAGCTTGCCGAAATCGGTCGAGATCGTGCCGGTCTACGATCGCTCCAACCTGATCTACGCGGCCATCGACACGCTCAAGCACACGCTGTTCGAGGAGAGCATCGTCGTCGCACTGGTCTGCATCGTGTTCCTGCTGCACGTCCGCAGCGCGCTGGTCGCGATCCTGATGCTGCCGGTCGGCGTGCTGATGGCGTTCGGCGCCATGAAGCTGCTCGGCCTCGGCTCCAACATCATGAGCCTGGGTGGCATCGCGATTGCGATCGGCGCCATGGTCGACGCCGCGATCGTCATGATCGAGAATGCCCACAAGCACCTCGAGCGGGCAAGGCCCGATCAGTCCCGCGTTCAGGTCCTGATCGATGCCGCGTCCGAAGTCGGCCCCGCGCTGTTCTTCAGCCTGCTGATCATCACCGTGTCGTTCATGCCGATCTTCACGCTGGAATCGCAGGAGGGGCGGCTGTTCAGCCCGCTGGCGTTCACCAAGACGTTCTCGATGGCGGCCGCCGCCCTCTTGTCCGTCACGCTTGTGCCCGCGCTGATGGTGATCTTCGTCCGGGGCCGGATCGTGCCGGAGAGCAAAAATGTCATCAATCGTTTCCTGATCTGGATCTACCGGCCCGTGATCAAGGGCGTGCTTCGCGCCAGGACGCTGGTGATCCTGGCCTCGGTCGCAGTCCTTGCCGTCACGACATGGCCGGCGCGGCAGCTCGGCACCGAGTTCATGCCGGCGCTGAACGAGGGCACGCTGCTCTACATGCCGACGACGCTGCCCGGCATCTCCGTGACCAAGGCGGCCGAGCTGATGCAGACGCAGGATCGCATCATCAAGTCGTTCCCCGAAGTCGCCTCGGTCTACGGCAAGGCGGGACGGGCGGCGACCGCGACCGATCCGGCGCCGACCGAAATGTTCGAGACGGTGGTGAATCTGAAGCCGAAGGAGCAGTGGCGGCCCGGCGTCACCATCGACAGTCTGATCGCGGAGATGGACAAGGCGCTGCAGTTTCCCGGTGTCTCCAACGCCTGGACCATGCCGATCAAGGCGCGCATCGACATGCTCTCCACCGGCATCCGCACGCCTGTCGGCGTCAAGGTCATGGGCACCGACCTCGTCGAGATCGACCGGCTGGCGCGGCAGGTCGAGCGGGTGATCAAAACCGTCCCGGGCACGTCATCGGCCTACGCCGAGCGCGGCATCGGCGGCTACTATCTCGAGATCGTCCCGGACCGCGAGGCGCTCGCCCGCTATGGCATCCTGATCCAGGACGTTCAGGACACCATCGCGGCCGCGCTCGGCGGCCAGACGGTGACGACGACCGTGGAGGGACGGCAGCGCTTCGCGGTGAACATGCGCTATCCGCGTGACCTGCGCGACAATCCCAAGGCGATCGCGAGCGATATCCTGGTGCCGATGCCCGCGGGCGGCGCCGTGCCGCTCGGCGAGGTGGCGAAGGTCGAGCCGGCGCGCGGGCCGACCTCGATCCGGACCGAGAACGGCCAGCTGGCGACCTACATCTATGTCGACATCCGCGATCGCGACATCGGCAGCTACGTCGCGGATGCGCAACGCGCGGTGACGGAGAGCATCCCATTTCCAGCCGGCACCTATGTCGTCTGGAGCGGCCAGTACGAATATCTCCAGCGCGCGGCGGCGCGCCTGAAGATCGTCGTGCCCGTGACGCTCACGATCATCTTCCTGCTGCTGTATCTGAACTTCAGGGCGCTGACCGAGACGCTGATCGTGATGCTGTCGCTGCCGTTCGCGCTGGTCGGCGGCATCTGGATGATGTGGTGGTTCGGCTTCAACCTGTCTGTCGCCGTCGCCGTCGGCTTCATCGCGCTTGCCGGCGTCGCCGCCGAGACCGGCGTCGTGATGCTGATCTACCTCGATCACGCGCTGGCCGAGATGAAGGCCAGGCGCAGTGCCGCGGGCGGCATCTTTACCCGGCGCGATCTCCATGACGCCATCATGGTGGGCGCGGTCGAGCGTGTCCGGCCCAAGATGATGACGGTGGTCGCCATCATGGCGGGCCTGCTGCCGATCATGTGGAGCACCGGCGCCGGATCGGAGATCATGCAGCGCATCGCGCTGCCGATGATCGGCGGGATGATCTCCTCGACGCTGCTGACGCTGATCGTGATCCCCGCGATCTTCGGGCTGGTGAAGGGGCGGGGGCTGCCTGACGGCGAGCAATCGGCGTTCGCCGACGAACATGCCGTTGAAACGGAAAACGGCATGCGCGCTCCGCAAGCGGCCGAATAGGTTCGCGAGACGCCGTCCGGCTTCGCGGGCTTTGTCTCAGCCGGACCGTGTCTCCTGGCTCCGCAGCAGGCGGTGCGTCACCGTTCGTGCGATCGCCGCCGGCGCTTCCTCGGGGATCGCAAAGCAGGAGCTCGCGTTGATCTCGCACAGCACGTAGGTGTCGGCGCCCGCCGCATCGCGCGGCCCGTACAGGAAATCCGCATCCCAGATCACCGGCAGTGACAATTCATCGATGCCGAGCGTTTCCATCATCTGCGGCGTCCATTCATCCTCCATCGACCTTCGCAGCGCCCGGAACGGCGGAGCATCAGGCCCGTGCATGATGCGCGGCCCCGGCTGCGCCGCCGGCGCGTCGGGGCCTTCCGGCGGCGGCGGGATCAGGGCCTTGATCAATTGGTGCCCAAAGCCCGCGACCCGGGCGCCGCTCATGTAGCAGCGGATCATCCCGTCGGGCAGGCGAGGTTGAAACGCCTGGTCGATGATGCAGCCGCCCCAGCCGAAATACGGCGCGCAGCGCGCCACCAGGTCGTCGAACCTGATGTCCTCGGGCCGGCTTCCGCGCTGGGCATGGAGTACACGAACCGTCTCGTTCGTGTTCGGAAGCGCTTCGACCTTCCAGACGCCCTGGCCGCCATTGCCGCGATTTTGCTTGAGCACGCGAGGGCCGTCCGCCTGAAGGCGCGAGGGAAATTCGGCGCGGAACGCCGCGGCGGTGTCATAGCGATGCGTGTCGGTCCCCCAGCCCAGGTGGCGCGTTCGGTAAAGCACCTCCTTGACGCCCATCTTCAGGATCACGTCGGGGTGGGCGCTCACCCAGGGACCTCGCGCCGCGACGTCGCGCAACAGGGCATCGAGCTCGGCGCGCGTCTTGCCCTGGTGGATCGGATCGACCCAGACTAGCACGCCCTCGGCCGCGAGCAGTTGATCGCGGACTGCGTCGGCAAAGCTCTCGTCGTAGATCACGGGGTGCGCGTCGATGCCGACGGCGGCGAGGGTCTCGAAGACGCGGACGAAGCGGCTGTTTTGCGGCGTTGCATCGCGGCGCGCGGCAGCGTCTCCGCGCGAGAGGATGGCGAGTGTTTGGCGGGGGGATGGGTGTCGTTCGGTGTCCATGCGCAAGCTCCACGACTGGCGTGCTGCGCAGAGCTTGGACCGGGGTCTCACGGGGAGTCTGCTTCGTCCCCACGTGACGAACCCTAATGAGATCGTCCGGTCGTTTCAAGATGCCGGTTGGCGCAGTTCCGTTCCGAGTGAACTCTTCGTGACGCGCCTCGGCCATGCGCCGGTTGACAGCTGGGCCACCCGGGTTTCTATTCGTCGCGACGGGGATTTGCGATCTCCCCGCGAGGCGACATGCCCAAGCATCGCGTCCTGATCACCAAGGGCGCAGCATGTCATCATTTCCCAATCTCATCAGACAAATCGTGATTTTTCACTCGTGCGCGGCGGCCGCTCCGAAGCGCGTTGGCATCATCTCGTCGCGCCGCGCCGAACGACTTCACCTGGGGCAGGAGACGCCAGGAGAATGTCATGCGGACAAAGGTCATCCTTCACACAATCCTCTTTCTGGCGATCGCCAGCGGGCTGCCGGGCGCACGCGCTCTGACACAGGAGGAGGTCGTCGCCAAAATCCAGGCGGCCGGCTACACGCAGGTCAGCGACATCAAATCGACCGCCGAGGGCATGACCGCAAAAGCCGTGAAGAACGGCAAGGACGTGCGGCTCGTCGTCGACAGCACCGGCCAGATCAAGGAGCAGAAGTGAGACACTGAACGGCTGAAATCCAAGCTTAGGGAGCAGTTCAATGCGAAAGACAATTTTGGCACTGATCGGCGCCAGTGCCTGCTTCATCGCGAGCGCTCATGCGCAAGATCCCGACTGGAAGAAGGTCGATGAGACGCTGGGCCGCAAGCCCGCCGTTGCGGATGATGTCCACCGCTACGGCTTTCCCCGCACCGATCTCACCGTGACCTTGGACGGGGTGACGATCAAGCCCGCGCTGGCGCTCGGCGGCTGGCTCGCGTTCAAGCCCGCGCATGGCGGTGCCATGGTCATGGGCGACCTCGTGCTCCTCGAGACCGAGATCAATCCCGTGATGGCGAAGATGATCGCGAGCGGTCTGGAGATCACCGCCGTGCACAATCATCTGCTGCGCGCGAGCCCGGCGACGTTTTACATGCACGTCGCCGGACACGGCGATCCCGTCAAGCTGGCCTCGGCGATCCATGATGCGCTGGCCGAAAGCAAGACTCCCTTGACGGTCGCGGCGCCGGCGGGCCCGCCGCCTGCCATAGACCTCGACACCGCAAAGCTCGATCAGGTCATCGGCGTCAAGGGGCAGGCCAACGGCGGCGTCTACCAGTTCAACGTCAAGCGGCGCGACCCGATCACGGAGGACGGCATGCTGCTCACCCCTGTCGGTGCGATGGGCGTTGCGATCGCCATCAACTTCCAGCCGACCGGAGCAGGCAAGGCCGCCATCACCGGCGATTTCGTCCTGACCAGCGACGAGGTGAACCCGGTCATCGTGGCGCTGCGCACGCACGGCATCGAGGTGACGGCGCTGCACAGCCACATGCTGGACGAGCAGCCGCGCCTGTTCTTCATGCACTTCTGGGCCAACGACGACGCGATCAAGCTGGCGAATGGCCTGCGTGCCGCGCTCGACAAGACCGCAAGCACGAAGAGCTGATGCGAGGCTATGCCGGCATCGCCTCTCGCCGCTACGGCTGGGGAGGATAGCGCTCGAACGTCGGCAGTTCGTGCGCATGCTCCATCCAGCGAAGCCGCTCGGCGACCTGGATGTGCATCGTCGCCGGCACGGCCTCGGGATCATCGTAGGTCGCGCTCTGGATGTCGATGACCCCTGGCAGCATGTCGGCATTGATATAGAACAGGCCGGTGCCGCAATGGCCGCAAAAGTGCCGCCGGCCATGTTCCGAGGAATTGTAGATCTTCGGCTCGCCCTTGGTCACCTTGAGAGCGCTCTCCGGATACATCGTCCAGCCGACGATCGGAGCGCCGGCGTGGAGCCGGCAATCGCGGCAATGGCACAGCGCATGCACGATCACGTCGCCCTCGACCTCGTAACGGATTGCGCGGCAGTGACAGCCGCCGGTGATGGTACTCATGCGTTCCTCCGATGAAGGGCGGGTTTCGTGGATCGATAACTCGCGAGACGCGCGGCTTCAACGGCGCAAACGATTTGAAGTTGCGTCCTACTGTCGCCTGACAGCTGCTGCCATGCCAAGCCTTCGGTGCCACGCTAAGCCTTGGGTGCTGCGGCTTCGCGAGGGGATCTGCAGCGTCAGTTTTCCACACCCACGACCCGCAGTATCGAATTGCGGATCCAACCTACTAGCGATCGATAATTTGCCAGCCCCATCGGGCGCAGCTTTGATGACGGCATGAGCACCAAATCACGCGAGGTCATCTGGAGCGGCCGAATTCTGGGTGCGGAAATTTCGGCCAAGCACGCACGCGAAGAGGCCAAAAAGGCCGTTCGCGAGGCCGACCGCGCTGAAGCCGAAGCCTGGTCGGTACGCATGGAAGGTTACGGCGGCCCCTCGCAGCCCTCGCCGACGATCGGCCAATGCCTCAACGGCGGCATGGGCTGGCTCGAGGTCGAGTGCAACAGGTGCAAGGCGCGTGCGAGCCTGCCGCTCGACGCAATCCGCCGTCCCCGCGATACGCCGATCTGGAAGCTGGAAGCCTCGCTCAAGTGCCGGTCATGCCGAAAGGGACGTTCCGCGCCGCCCGTCCACATGATCAAGCTGACCGCAACGCAAAGCATCACGCCCTACAAATGGGTGCATCCGACCGAGGAGAGATAGTCAGACGCTGCGACGACAACAGCCCGCGCGCCTTGTCGACCTCTGGCCTGTCTATCCTCGCTTTGGCGTCGGCACTTCGGGCTAAACCGGTCATCGTCACGGTCAAATGTGCCTCGGCAGAACCAAACGCGAGTTCAGGCTGGATCGATAGAAAAGATATCGTCGACTTCGAGACGCATGGTGTCGCGGCATTCGCACGCCGCCGCTGCGAGCCGCGATGGGTCGATCTCGATTTCGCCTCGCCGTTCAGATCTGATCGCTCCGGAAGCACGCAGATTGCGCATCAGGAGCGTCACCGTCGTCCGTCGCACACCCAGTATTTGCGAAAGCGTCTCCTGCGTGAGCGGGAGGACGTCGTGGTCGACGCGGTCGTGAAGATGGAGCAGCCAGCGTGCCATGCGGGCTTGGACCGGATGCAGCGCATTGCAGGCTCCGCCGATTTGTAGCTGTATCAGCATCGCCTTGAAGTGAAGCTGGACAGCGTGGCGGATCGCGGGGCTACGGCTAAAAGCCGCGTGGAATCGCGATACGGGAATCCGCGAGGCGGTGCCGGCGGCATGAACGATGGCGGTAACGGCCGCAGGGGACGGCCCCAGCACGGAAAGGGTGCCTACTGCTCCCTCGCGCCCTATCGCAACGCTGGCGACCGTCTGCCCGTTCGCCATGTCGATCATCACCGAAATGGCCCCACTATGAGGGAAGAGGACGTGCTCGGTCTGGTCCCCCGTCCGTGAGATGACCGCGTCGCGATCGAGCGCGACCATCTCCAGCTCGGATGCTAGCAGACCGAGATCTGCCACCGGTAGGGCTGCGAGAAGTCGGTTACCAATTCCGCTGGGATGCGTCACCGTAGCCCACCGCGAACCGCATTTCGAGCGGCATAGGACGGCAAACTCGAACTTTGTTTGAAACCGCGTACGCTTCGCGCTCCGAAATCCAATTCAGCCGCGGAAGCTCTCAACTTCAAAAATAAAACTCCGAACACACGCGCCCCTGAGGCGACGTTTTGTCTTACGCCATCATTCAGGACTTAGATTCAAGCGCTATGTGGCACAATTGCAAAATGCGTATGGGTAACACCATAGGGGTTCCAATTTCCGGAGCGCGGCACGCCGCAGTGAGAGAGTTGCGCGAACCATGCCTTTCACCGCGATCGGCGCGATCTACGCGATGATGAGCACAAGCTACTGAAGGGGCCGTTCAGGAACTCCGCCAGCACACTCCGCCGGTTTCGTTTGGTCCGAAAGTGGCCCGTGAGCGATAGGCAGAGTGAGCAGAAGGGCAGGCGGCTTGAGGCTTGCGAGCTACCATCGCCGGCAACGTCGCGTGATGTCCGTTCTTGCGCAAAAGTAGCGCACCCCAACTCAGCTGGCGCGGGGCTCCTTTGCAATGCTTGCGCTAAGGAAGGAACTTCCCGCCCCTTGCGATATCCCTGTTATGCACCGTTACTCCCCGACATACCTTCGTCTGTGTTGACAATCCCAAAAAAAGTTTGAGCGAGAGTCACAAACCGAACCGACTTCCCGCTTCTCGCAGCACAAAGTCGTGCCGGGTCGGGGCTAGATCAAGGCTCATCCAAAATCTGATCGAACACAGAGCGTGAGCTCTCGTGACGCAAGCGCGCGTTGCGAGGAATGCTTTCGCTTGAGAAAGGAAATGTTGCGTGACTGAAAGCCAAACGAAACTGCCGCCGAACGGAACGAACGTTTTCGGGATGCCATGGTTGGATTTCTCGAAGGTCGTGTTGCCCGGCGTGGGGCGCGAGCTTGCCGAGCAGGGCCTCGCCCGCGCACGGGAAGGCTGCGAGAAGATCAAGGCCGCATCCGAAGAGATGACGCAGACGCTGCGTGAGACCTATTCGAGCAATGCGAGATGCACGACCGACTACGGGCTCAAGGTGTTCGAAATCTCAAACGCCAATGCCGCTTCTGCGCTCGATTTCTTCGTCCATCTCTTCGGCAGCAAGTCCGCGACCGATGCCTATACATTGTCGGCGGCGCACGCGCGCAAGGCTTTCGACACCGCCTCAGACCAGAACAGGGAATTATGGGCGCTTGCACAGAAGGTCGCGACGGAAACAGGTGAGCCGATCAGGAAGCATTTCACCAGGGTCCTCCACCCAGGCGGCTAAAAGCGCGTTCAATTTCACATTCGGATTCGCTTGAAGAGCAGATCCGGCTGGTTGGAACACGCCCAACTGAGCGAGCACGCCCCACTGCCCCATGCTCGACCAACAAGGTGCGCGATGCCTCTAGGCCCCGCACCGACGAGAGGCGCATTCCAACCGGCCGGTACTTTTCTGCAAACTACAACAAAGACAAATCGCAAGGGAGGGCAACATGGGAATGGTCATGGTCAAATGTCCACAAACCGGACACGCGATTCCCACCGGCATCAAGACTGATCGCGAGAGCTTTGGACGCCGCGCGGTGTTTTTCTCCCGCACCCGGTGTCCGATCTGCCGCACCGATCACGCGTGGTTCGCGAGGGAAGCCTGGGTCGACGAGCCGGGCATCCGCACCGCGAACTGGCGTCTGGCACCGGAATATGGATGAAATGGTCGCCGGCGCCCCTCATTGAAAGGCACCGCGTCAAAGACGACATGACGCATGAGTTGGCGCTGGCGGACCACAGCTCAGGGTCTTGATCTTTCCAGCAGCGTTAAATGCCAAGACCGCGTTCACTACATTTTCCCCGCTGATGTACGAGATCATGTCCCACCGTGCGAAGACTGAAGATCGTCCAGCTCGGCAGCGGGGTGTTTCCGCATACGAGCGGCCCAGTCTGCTCGGAGGCCTTCTCTGCCGGTGATAGTCAGTCGTCACAACCGCAGTAGACCATTGCATCTTCGGCGTACATTTCGAGTATCGCCTCGATATCGCCGGCACGGTAGGCATCGATACGCCGATCTGGAAGCTGGAAGCCTCGCTCAAATGCCGGTCATGCCAAAAGGGACGTTCCGCGTCGCCCGCCCACATGATCAAGCTGACGGTCACGCGAAGCATCACGCCTTACAAATTCATGCACCGCGGCACCATCGTCGAGGAAAACGCGACCGAAGCCGCCGGTACGCGCCGACTGGCGCGGTTTCCTCCAAATGGTGAACTCTTCGTGACGCGTTTACCGCCGCCGTGATGCCGTCGTTGCCGTAGACCGCCCGGCGATGGGTGCCGCGGCTTTGGCGCGCGACTTGGCATAATCGGCCGACATCGCCAGCGCGGGGTCGCGGTCCCTGAGCTCCTCGGCCACGATTGTTTGAAGCCAGCGCACGGCGGGTTCGTTGTCCATCCGCCGGTGCCAGTGCTGCTTCAACTCGATGAGAGGTATCGAGACCGGCGGGGGCAGCAGCTTCAGCCCGGCGTTTGCGTACCAGGCCCCGAGCGAGAACGGCACGGTGGAGATCATGTCGCTCGTCGCAATCAATTGCGGCACGCTCATGAAATGCGGCAGGTGCAGCACGACGCGGCGTTGCAGCTTGAGCTCGCGAACACGCCTTTCGAAGATCTCCTGACTGCGACCCTGCTGGTTTACGACGATATGGTCCGCAGCGAGAAACTGTTCGAGCGCGAGGGTGTCACCGATCGTTGGATGGTCCTTTCGGACGATGCTGGTGAAAGGGTGATCGAACAGGTCCTCTGTCACGATGTTCGGACCGACGAGGTCCGGAAAATAGCCTATCGCCAGATCGATCTCGCCGCGTTCGAGCGCGTCTTCCAGATCCTCGTGCGACGTCGGCAGGCACCGCAAGCTCGCTCCGGGTGCCATGGTGCGAATGCGTTGGAGGATCGGCGGGATGAAAATCAGGACGCCAATATCCGAGGTTGTGACCGTGAACACGCGGTCGCTCTCTTCCGGCACGAAACGCGGCTTGCGGAGTATCTGCTGATCGACGGTGGACAGCACTGTCCGCACGGCTTCGGCGATTGATTCCGCGAAGGGCGTTGGCCGCATGCCGCGCCCGGTCGAGAGAAACAGGGGATCGCCAAAGAAATCCCGCAGCTTTCGCAGACCCGTGCTGGCCATCGGCTGGCTCATTCCGAGCTCACGGGAGAGCGCCGACAGGTTCTGGGTGCGGAAGAGCCCGTCGAGCAGCAGAAGAAGGTTCAGGTCGAGCCGTCTGATATCCATCACATTGATAGCTTGTATTGAATAATACCGGATTTTCAATGACGGCTTTATGCGCGATGGTCTCCGCAACGCCCCCGCAGGGGCGACTTTGGGAGTGAAATCAAAGCCGTAGGTCGCCGGCCGGGCAGGCCGGGCCGGTCCTCTTCCTCAGTCAGCCTCTCACCTTTCCCACATCCGCTCACCACGTCGGTGCGTCGGACCACGACCGCGCGTGGCGCGAGGAATCGTCCGTAGATGCAGCCTGAACTTGTTGGAAGCTCTCAATGCATCCTGACCCTGTCATGCCGCGATGTGCCCGGGATCGTGGCCGACGTTTCGCGCTGTCTGTTCGAGAACGGCGGCAACATCATCGAGGCGGCGCAGGTCGACGAGATCATGAGCGAACGCTTCTTCATGAGGGTCGGTGTCACGCTGTCGGACGAGGGCGCGCAGAAGGCGCGAGCAGGCCTTGAGGTCATCGCCCGGAGGTTCGGCATGGAGTGGAAGCTCCGATCCCAGGCCGAACGCAAGCGCGTGCTCCTGTTCGTCTCCAAATTCGATCACTGCCTGGGCGATCTCCTCTATCGCCACAGGCTCGGCGAGCTCCAGATGGACGTCGTCGGAATCGTTTCCAACCATCCGCGTTCGGCCCTTGCCGTCAGCCTCGTCGGCGACATCCCTTTCCATCACCTTCCGGTTACGAAGGAAACCAAGATGGAGCAGGAAGCGCAGATCAAGGCGCTTGTCGCGACGACGAATGCCGATCTCGTCGTTCTCGCGCGTTACATGCAGATCCTCTCGGATGATCTCTCGCGCCATCTCCATGGCCGTTGCATCAACATCCACCATAGCTTTCTGCCCGGGTTCAAGGGCGCAAAACCCTATCATCAGGCGCACGCGCGCGGCGTGAAGCTCATCGGAGCCACCGCGCACTTCGCGACGAGCGATCTGGACGAAGGTCCGATCATCGAACAGGACGTCGAACGCGTCAGCCACCGCGATACGCCGGACGATCTGGTCCGGAAGGGGCGCGACATCGAACGGCGTGTCCTTTCGCGCGCGGTCCATCTCTTTCTCGAGGACCGCGTCATCATCAACGGCGATCGAACGATCGTCTTCTCCAATTGAGAACGGAGCACGACAATGTTGACCCCCAAGGGCATGCGCAAGACACCCGAAGGCTATTTCACCTCGCGGTGGGGCCTTCCCGAATACACCGACTGGATCGACGAGAGCATGTCGTGGAAGGAGACCTGCGCCATCGGCGACTGGTCGTTCCTCTGGGAGCGGCGCTTCAAGGGACCCGATGCCCTGAAGCTTTTCTCGGATACTTCCGTCAACAGCTTCCAGAAGTTCGACATCCGTCAGTCCAAGCACGTCGTCCATACGACAAAGCAGGGAAAAGTCATCGCCGAGGGCATCCTCACGCGGTTGTCCGAAGACGAGTTCATGTTGTTCGGGCGCGGCACATTCTGGGTCGACTACATCCGCCGGCACGGCGACTACAAGGTGACGTCCGCAGCCGATGACTGGTTCAATTTCCAGGTCCAGGGGCCGACGTCGCTCGCGCTTCTTGAAAAGGTCGCGAAGCAGTCGCTGCGAGACGTCAAGTTCATGCATTCGGGCGAGATCGAGATTGCCGGCTGCAAGATGCTCGCGCTGCGACAGGGCATGTCTGGCGAGATCGGCTTCGAGCTCCAGGGGCCGATGGGGCAGGCGGTGGCCGTCTACGACGCCATCGTCGCTGCCGGCCAGGAGTTCGGCCTGCGCCGGATCGGCGGCCGCGCGATCTTCATCAACCATCTCGAGGCCTGCTTCCCGACCATCGTCACCGACTACATGCCCGCGATCTTCGACGAGGACATGAAGGAGTATCAGGATGAGTTCCGCGCAGCGATGCCGGGGTTCGCGTCGACCTTCAACATCGCAGGCAGCTTCCAGTCGGACGACGTCCGTGACTGGTACCGGAGCCCGGTCGAGCTTGGCTGGGCCAAGAACATCAAGTTCGATCATGAGTTCATCGGACGCGCGGCGCTCGAGGACGAAGTTGCCCATCCAAAGCGCGTGATCCGCACGCTCGTCTGGAACGGAGACGACGTGGCCGACGTGCACGCCTCCCTCTTTCAGAAGGAGCATGAGCCGTACCAGTACATGGAGATGCCTCGCGACCAGCGCGGCTTCATGTACGCCGACCGCGTGCTGAGTGGCGGAAAGGACGTCGGCGTGACGACGTCGCGGGGATACAGTTACTTCTTCCGCGAAATGTTGTCGCTCTGCACCATCGACGTCGATCATTCCGAGATTGGCAATGAGGTCGACGTGGTCTGGGGCGAGCCCGGACGTCGGCAAAAGCAGATCCGCGCGAAGGTGGCGCCGGCGCCCTACAAGAAGGACAACCGGCGCGCTGATCTCTCCAAGGTCTGACATGCCCATGTCCGCGCGCATCATCGATGGAAGGGCGCTCGCTGCCGAGGTTCGGAATGAAGTGGCCAAAGGCGTCGCCGCCCTGGTTGCCGGCGGCGCGGCGGTCCCGGAGTTGGCCGTCGTGCTGATCGGCGACGACCCCGCCAGCCACGTCTATGTCTCGAACAAGGTGCGGCAGACCGAAGCTGTTGGCATGCGATCACGCCGGTTCGTGCTCGCTGCGGACACGCCGGAGCGGTTGTTGCTCGACTTGATCGAGCAGTTGAACCGCGATCCCGCGGTGAGCGGGATATTGGTTCAGTTTCCGTTGCCCCCTCAGATCGATGCCGCGCGCGTCGTGACGGCTATCCGGCCCGACAAGGATGTCGATGGATTCAATCCGTTGAACGTGGGGCGGACGGCCGCCGGAATGGAAGGCGCCTTGGTTCCGTGCACGCCTCTAGGCATCCTGCGTTTGATCAAATCGGTGCACGACGACATCGCCGGCTTCGGAGCACTGGTCGTGGGAGCATCGAACGTCGTAGGCCGGCCGATGGCGCGGCTGCTGTTGCAAGAGATGTGCACGGTCTCCATCGCGCACGTTCGGACCACCGATCTGGAACGGCGCTGCAGGGAAGCCGACATCCTCGTTGTCGCAACCGGCGTCCCAGGCCTGATCCGCGGTCATTTCATCAAGCCTGGCGCAACGGTCATCGACGTCGGCATCACTCGCATCAAGTCCGGTTCAGGAGCCGAGAGGCTTGTCGGCGATGTCGCTTTCGACGAGGCGATTGAGGTCGCCGGCGCGATCACGCCTGTCCCGGGTGGCGTCGGGCCGATGACCATCGCGTGTCTGCTCGCCAACACGTTGGGCGCGGCCCGAATGGAAGCCGCCCGGTCGAAGGCGAAAGAGGCGGACGTGCCGACGGCTGTCTGACTGGAGCCCCGGACGAACGTGCCTGGCGGGAATTGGGCGGCCGAGTTGCGGTCGCCCGAGCAGAGATATTCGAAAGCGTTACAAAAGGGGGAGAACGAACGTGACGACACAGGTCCTGGACACACCGCAGCAGCGGGTTATCGACATCGGTTCACTCGCAGAGGAGGGGACGTGGAACGCCTCGCGAAAGCAGGTGCTGCTTCTCTGCGCTCTCGCTATCGTCCTCGACGGTCTGGACAATCAAATTCTCGGCTTCGCCATACCATCGATGATCAAGGAGTGGAGCGTCACGCGCGGCGATTTCGCTCCGGCCCTCGCGTTGGGCTTCGTGGGCATGACGATCGGCACGCCGATCGGGGGCGTCGTCGGCGACTGGCTCGGACGCAAGGTTGCCCTCATCGCATCCGTCTTCCTGTTTGGTGCGGCGACCTTTGCGATTGCGGTTGCTCATGGTGTCGGCGAGGTCGGCTTGTATCGTTTCCTGGCGGGCCTTGGACTTGGCGGTGCCCTTCCGGCGGCGACCGCGCTGATCGCAGAATTCACGCCTAGGCGAAATCGCAGTCTTTCCGTGATGCTGGGCATTGTCTGCATCCCCATCGGAGGCATGATTGGTGGCCTGATCGCCGCTCAGCTGCAGCCCGAATATGGTTGGCGCATGCTCTTCGTGGTCAGCGGCGTGTTGCCGGTGATCGTCGCCGCGATCCTGATGTTCGCACTGCCGGAATCGCCGCAATATCTATTGGCGCGTGGCGCTGACATGGAAAAGGTGGCGAGATCCGTTCGGATCCTGGACGAGGCCGCTGCCGCTTCCAATGCCTTCATCGACCGGCGCGACGTCGGTGTCGAACGTGCTTCGCTCACCGCACTGTTCATTGCCGGATTTCGTCGTACGACGACGGCGCTCTGGATCGCGTTCTTCTTCTGTTTGTTGCCGGTCTACGTCCTCTACGCGTGGGCTCCCACTCTCTTGACCGGCAAGGGTTTTGACGTGCAGACGGCGAGCTTCGGTCTGGCACTGTTCAATTTCGGGGGCGTCGGTGGCTGCATCGTCACCGGTTGGGCGATCGGCAGGTATGGGACGCGCGTTGCGATCCTGACTGTTGCCGGCGCGGCGACCATCGGCGGAGTGATCCTGGCATCGATACCGATATCGACCGAAACCCAGCCGTTGCTCATGGCTCTCTTGTGCATCGAAGGCTTCTGTCTGCTCGGCGCGCAAGGCTCTCTCTATGCGCTGGCGGCCCACATCTATCCGACCAACGTCCGGTCGACCGGTGTCGGTGCGGCAGCCGGCTTCGGCCGAGCGGGGGCTATTGTCAGCGCGTATATCGGCACATTCGCACTCAACTACGGTGCGACCGTGTTCTTCGCCGTCATCGCGTTCTGCGTCGCGATTACGTTCATCGCGGTGGCGGTCATCGATATGCATCAGGCCGCGATGAAAGCCGAAACGGCGAGTTCCGGCATCTGAGGAGATGCATCCGCTACTGCATGGGGTTGTTTTCGCGCTTTTGTTTTGCGAACGCCTAAACAGCCCCGCTCAGCGCCGGCCGCGCGGGGTTTCGCTGCGCCCTTGAAAGACGTCTTGAAGTATCCAAATAACATCCATATACCATCCAATGGGATGGTAAGAATGGATGTTAGCTATGGCCGATAATGTGCGCGAGCTGCGACCCAAGGCCCCCGACACCGAGAAGATCACGATCAACCTTGGCTATGTCGACCTCGGTCATGTCGATCTCATGGTGCAGGAAGGGTTCTATTCGAATCGGACCGATTTCATCCGGACAGCAATCCGGAACCAGCTCGAGCGCCACGTAGAGGTCGTCAGACAATCCACCGCCCGGAAGAACCTGGACCTCGGGCTGCGCAACTACACTCGCGAGGATCTCGAAGCGGCGCGGCGCGCCGGCGAAATGCTGCAGATCAATGTTTTGGGCTTAGCCACCATCGCCCAGGACGTCACTCCCGAGTTGGCTCGCGCCACAATCGCGTCGATCTCGGTGCTGGGGGCCCTTCACGCCACTCCCGCGGTCAAGGCCGCTCTCGCTGACAGAACGAGGTGAACGATGCTGGATCAAGACATAGTCCGCGAAGCCACCCGCCTCACGCGTGCCGGCCGACTGGTCGAGGCCACCGCGCTCCTGCAACGCATGCTCCAGGGCGGTGGCGCTCCAAGACCGGAGTCTCGCAGCGGCGCTCAAGCTCGGCTCCCGCGACCCGATCCGCTTACCATCGACGCCACGGCCAACTTCGTCGAGGAGCGGAAGGCTCAGCAGATCTCGCCGGCCCGCTTTGATCGAGGACGCAGACGCTCCTCACCGCTCGACGGCATGCGGGATTTTTCCGGGCTCGGCCTGCGAAGTCCGATCACGCGCGCTCCTCTGTCCCCATCGGACATCATGCCCGACGGCACACGGTTTATCGCCGGTACTTTCAGTAACGCCGCGGGAAGCCGGACCTACAAGCTGTTCATCCCAAGCCGCTGTCAGGGACAACGGCTTCCCCTGATCGTCATGCTTCATGGCTGCACCCAGTCGCCGGACGATTTCGCGGCCGGCACCCGGATGAACTTCCGGGCGGAAGAGCAGAATTGCTTCGTGGTCTATCCTGAGCAGCCGAGCGGAGCCAACCAGTCGAAATGCTGGAACTGGTTTCGCACCGGTGACCAGCGCCGCGGCGGGGGCGAGCCTTCGATGATCGCCGGCATTACCCGCCAGATCATGCGCGACCATCCAATCGATCCGAAGCGCGTATACGTCGCGGGTCTCTCTGCCGGTGGGGCCGCCGCTGCCGTCATGGGCGCAACGTATAGCGACCTGTACGCGGCCGTCGGCATTCATTCAGGCCTGGCGTGTGGGGCCGCGAGCGATCTTCCCTCCGCGTTCGTCGCGATGCGGCAGGGGGGCGGCTCCAAGGCAATTGCGGATGGCAAAACTTGTGTGCCGCCGACCATCGTTTTCCATGGTGATCGCGACACGACGGTGCATCCAAAGAATGGCGATCAGATTATCGAGCAATCCGCCAGGGCAATGAGGCCGACGACGAAGGTACTTCGCGGACGCGTACCCCACGGCCATGCCTATACTCGCACGGTCCTAACCGACGGAGCCGGTTGGGCGATCTCCGAACACTGGACTATCGATGGCGCCGGACACGCGTGGTCAGGCGGCAGTCCCGCCGGGTCCTACACTGATCCACATGGGCCGGATGCGACGAGGGAAATGCTGCGCTTCTTCCTCGAGCATTCGCTCGGTGGGTAATCTGGTTGCAAGGGCGCTCAGGTTGTCCTCGAGCACGTCGCCGAGCTTCCGAACTGCTAGTGACGAGAGCATTCAAATTGCTGCAGCGATGCGGCCTATCAATGGCCGCAGCCGATGCTGCCCTCGATACGAGGAGGTCTCGCGATCAAGGCATGAATGTTTGCGTAGTCGCCGCAAAGCACAACGAGCGGAGAGCTAATTGTTCTCAGGCCGACGCCTATTGAGTATAGGCCGGAAGATCGCCAGCTAGACGTTTGTTGGTTGGAGTTGCTACCTGAAATCAACGTCCACATCGCAGAACGTGCGTGATCTCAGTTCATGCGGAACTCCAACAATGCGCGGGTTTGGAACGCCACATCACAAAGCCTGTTGTCCGTTCAGAAATGACCGTGGTCGCCCCCCATATTCTTGGAGCGTCAGATGAGCAAACGCAAACTGCCACCAGCGTCAAAGCGCGCCCGCAATCCGAATACGGCCGCGCGGGCCCAACGGAACAAGCAGGCCATTGTTAAAAGCTCGAAAGAGAATGGACCTCGCTCTGTTGCGGCAGCCTCGATTGAACCACCTCTTAAGCTTCGTGACGATCCTAGACCCGGGGTTCCTGTCATTGAGTCTCGGGTGGATGCCCTGCCAGATGACCTCAGTCGGAGAATGATTAACAGCGATCCAATGAAAGGCTTTGCCTTAGCCACGGCAAACACGCAGGCGTACCAAGAAAAGCTTCTTGAGATAGCTCAGGCCAACGTGCAATTTGCTTTCGATTTCAGCCTGAGACTTGCGACGATCAGGTCACCAACTGAATTTTTCGCCGTCATTATGGAGTTTACAAGCAGACGGGTCGATATGTTCGGGCAGCATTCGAAAGAGTTGTCGGCATATCCGTTCTGGCGCATCGAGCCGCCCCGAGAGCTCACGGTTCTGCCGGGACGATAACTGCAAGCCGTACCTGCTGCGGCAAAGGATGGACGCAGTGTGGACTACGCACGCGGCGATCACGGTTCGCTGGGGAGCGCGGCGCGAGCGGAATCAGCAGCCCTTAGACTCGATGCCGCCAATCCCAGGGACCCGCGATCGGGAATGGAGGTTGACACCATGTCGACAACTGAAGCCGTTCTGCTGATCGTTTTGGCAGGGCTTGTCGTTCTGATCCTCTGCAACATCACGTTTCAGGTGACAGCGGAGCGAAGGAATCCGCCTATCGGCGTCTTCACCGTGTGCGACGGAGTGCGCCTTCACTATATCGAACGGGGCGATGCCGCCGCGCCTTGCGTGGTTCTCCTCCACGGAAATGGCACCATGGTTCAGGATCTCGTCCTCAGCGGATTGGTCGACCGTCTGGCCCGCAACTATCGCGTTGTTTGCTTCGACCGGCCAGGGTTTGGCTACAGCGACCGTCCGCGCACGCGCATCTGGACGCCCACAACGCAAGCTTCCTTGTTCGCGAAAGCTCTTGATCAGCTCGGAGTGCGCAATCCCGTGGTGCTCGGCCACTCCTGGGGAACGCTGGTGGCGATCGCGCTGGCGCTGCGAAGCGGTTATGCCGTGAGCGGGCTGGTGCTTGTGTCCGGCTACTATTTTCCAACCTCTCGGATGGACTTTTGGCTCATGTCAGGTCCGGCACTGCCGCTGCTGGGCGATCTGATGCGCTACACGATCTCGCCGATCATATCGTGGGCTATTGCGCCGAAGCTGATGCGCACGCTGTTCGCGCCGCGTGCCATTCCGCCGGAATTCAAGAATGAATTTCCGATCTCGTTGGCTCTCCGGCCCAAGCAGTTGAGGGCGGCAGCCGAGGAGAGCGCGTTCCTTATTCCAGCTGCTGCGCAATTGCAGCTTCAGTATCAGGGTATCCGGTGTCCCGTCAGGATCGTGCATGGGAAGAGTGACCGGCTCATCGAGGCCGACCAGTCGCGCCGCCTGCACGAGGCGTTGCCCCGCTCCGTGCTACACTTGGTGGAGGATGCCGGTCACATGGTTACCTATGCAGATACGCCGGGAATAGCGGATGCCGTGGCGACGCTGGCGCTCACCGCGCCGCTGAGGACCGCATAGGGTTTCCTGTTGCAATGCGGGCGTCCGGAAGTGGCCCTCAACCGCACAAGGCTGAGGCCATTGTGGTGTCGGCTATCCGCGGCAGACCGGACGCGGGGCCGTGCCCACTTCGAGGGCCGCTGGTGACCCGCACCAGACATCACCAACGTTTCAATCCACCATTTCAACGGCTATGATGGCAAGCGCGCGCGCTGCCGAAATTGGAAATGCACCATCAGAGCGATCATGAGTGGGCGCCGGTGTTTTATAGCTTTAATGGGAGCGGCCATCCTCGTCGCGCCGCTCTCGACACGCGCACAACAGCCGGCCACACCGGTCATTGGATTCCTCAACAACTTGTCGCCTGGTGCGATCGCCCGCCCCGTAGCCGCGTTCCGCGAGGGCCTGAAGGAAGCCGGCTTTATCGAAGGCCACAACCTCGTGATCGAATATCGCTGGGCCGAGAATCACAATGATCGTTTGCCCGCGCTGGCTGCCGATCTGGTCCGGCGCCAGGTTGCGGTGGTTGTTGCGACCGGCGGTGGCGCCTCGGCGCTAGCCGCGAAGGCTGCGACGACCACAATTCCGACCGTGTTTTCCTCAGCCACTGATCCTGTCGAGCTGGGCCTCGTTGTCAGCCTAAACCGACCCGGCGGAAACGCCACCGGCGTTTATGTGATGACCAACTCTTTGGAAGCCAAGCGGCTGGGCCTGCTGCACGAACTGGTGCCAAACGCCGCGACCATCGCCATGCTGGTCAATCCGGGCACTCCCGGCGCTGACAGCCAGTTGACGGAAGCGAAGACAGCTGCGCAAACCCTCGCGCGGGAGATTCACGTTCTAAGGGCACACAACGAGCCGGAACTCGACAGGGCCTTCGCGATCCTGGCCGAGCACCATACCGACGCTCTCCTCGTCGCGGCCGATCCGTTCTTCAACGCTCACCGCCAGCAGATCGTCACAATGGCGGCGCGCTACGCCGTTCCGGCAATCTACGAGTTCCGGGAGTTTGTGGTGGCCGGCGGCCTGATGAGCTACGGGATCAGCCTGGCCGACGCGTACCGGCAGATTGGACTTTATACCGGCAAAATTCTTCAGGGCGCCAAGGCCGCTGACTTGCCGGTTATGCAGCCGACCAAATTCGAGTTGGTCATCAATCTCAAGGCCGCGAAGGCGCTGGGCATCACTGTCCCGCCGATGCTGCTCGCCCGCGCCGACGAGGTGATCGATTAGGGGAGTTGTTGCTGCGGTGCACGAGTCAGCTTGTGGCCCGTTGCTGATCTCAGCCCAGAGCTGCGTCGATGTCCGCTTCATAGAGGTGACCCGACCAAGGTCTTCTGGCTGCCGAAGGTAGCCTTTGACCCAGAGGAGACGTGACATCGGAGGCAAACCTGCGTCGGCTCGGCGCACTGGTACACCCAAGCGATCGATACACTTCGAACGAGATCTTTAAATCCGCCGAAGCTGATTTTCGCATAGACGTTGAGTATACCATCTTCAGGGTTCTAGATGTTCATAAGATTTGTTGTAATCGAAATCGACAGCAATTCGCAGCAGCGGCAAGGTCTATTTCGGGCCGTACAAACTCTTGAGGAATCGGGCGCGCTGAACGCTGAGGATGCGGAACACCTCAATGCGATCTTCGGCTGGTTTGACGAGCATCTGCGCGAGCCAGAGCGTTTGGCAATTTCTTCTCGCCATCATGGAAGAGCACAAGCACTAAGTTGGTTCAAAGACACCGCCACCGATCACATCGCAAAAATGCGACAATTAGCGAAAGTGCTTGTGTGCTACGGCGTGCCAGTCGAGATGATTAAAGCTAAGCGATTAGGGTACATTCTGTACGAGGATGAGTTTCAGGTGGCAGCGTTCCCATTTAACGACACGCCAACTTAGTCCGAGACGGCGAAGGGCCTTCGATGTCGCCTAGCGGACGTTCACGGTGACGCCGCCGGAGGGCCGCTTGTGACCCAAAGCGGACATCCGGAGCGACGCGTTCGCCCTACCACCATTGATCTAAGTCAAGGGAAAGTTCCACTCACGTGGCACGATGCACGGAGGCGTCCACTTGCCGAAGTTGCTATTCGCCGCCGCGCGTTTCGCCAGATACTTTGACGCAAAAGTGTTCGGCTCGGCAGACCGGCCTATTGCCCGATGTGGAGAAGTCCGATGCACAAAATCCGGATGATGCTACTTACTTTGAGCTTGTTGGCCATGTTCGTTCCGCTGAAAGGGACGAATGCCGAGCAAGCGATCAGTGAAGAGGAAGCACGCGCCATCGGCATCGACGCTTATGTCTATTTCTATCCCATCGTCTCATTCGACGTGACGCGGAAGCAGTCCACAAACATCGAGGCCGGCAAGGAAATCGGCAAGGGCCCGATGAACACGTTCTCTAATTTTCCCGCCTATCCGCCCGGCGACTATAAGGGCGTGGTGCGAATGAACTTCGATACCCTGTATTCTTGGGCTTGGCTCGACATGACCAAGGAACCGATTGTTTTCTCGGTGCCGGACACCGGCGGACGGTATTACTTGATGCCGATGTTGGATGCTTGGACGGATGTATTTGCGTCACCCGGCTGGCGAACCACGGGCACCCAGGCAGGCACGTTCCTGATTACCCCGCCCGGCTGGAGACCCGACCTCCGAGATAAATTTGTGGAGGAGTTCAAGCTACCGAAGGACACCCGGCGGATCGAAGCCCCGACGCCCATTGTCTTGATCGTCGGACGAACGAAGACCGATGGGCCGCCGGACTACGATGCGGTTCACAAGATACAAGCGGGTTACAAGGTCACCCCGCTCTCGGAATGGGGAAAAGCCCCTAAGCGGGCGGAAGTGAAGATTGATCCGTCCGTCGATATGAAAACGCCACCGAAGCATCAAGTAGACACAATGACCGCCAGCCAGTACTTCGCCTATGCTGCCGAGCTGCTGAAGGTCAATCCACCCCACATCACCGATCAACCCATGGTCGACCAGCTGAAAAAGATCGGCATCGAGCCCGGTAAGGGCTTTGATATCGAGAAGGTCGATCCAGCCGTTCGCAAGGCTTTAGTGAGCGCTCCAGAGGAGGCGCGGCAGCTAATGGCATGGAAGTACCCAAAGCTCGCGAGGGTGGCGAACGGCTGGGCAATGAACACCGACACCATGGGTGTGTATGGCAACTACTATTTGAAACGCGCCATCGTTGCCCAGGTTGGACTTGGTGCGAACGTCCCTGAAGATGCCATCTATCCGATGAACCTTGCCGACGAGACGGACAGGCCCCTCGACGGCACCAACAAATATACGCTTCACTTCGATAAAGGCGGCACGCCGCCGGTGAACGCGTTCTGGTCGGTCACGCTCTACGACAGCGAGGGCTATCAAGTCCCGAATTCCCTTAATCGGTTTGCGGTGAGCAGTTGGATGCCGTTCAAGTACAACTCGGATGGATCGCTCGACCTCTATTTTCAGAATGAAAGTCCAGGCAAGGACAGAGAGGCAAATTGGCTGCCAGCGCCGAAAGGCCCGTTCAACCTGACCTTGCGCATGTACGCCCCGAGGACGGAAGCGATGACTGGAAAGTGGAACCCGCCGCCGGTCACGCGTGAGCCATCAACGGTGGGGCTGAACGCTCAGTGAACTAATCGGCCCGAACGGTCCGACCCGAACGCGATACTCAACTATCGCGCATCTGCGCGCGAACGTCGGCTCATGGCCCATCAGCGAAGTTGCGCCGCGTCTGACGGAGGTCCGCTCACTGCGTCAGAGCGGACCAGATTTGCTCAACCTGAGTGCTTCGCATTTTGAAGCCGACGTTCGGCAATCCGACAAACGACGTCGTGCGGGAACGTCGAAAAGCTCGCTGCAAACAGAAGGGATGGACCGCAGTTCAATGCAGCCTCACCCCCTCCATCCGGCCTTACCCAGACCGTCGACGAGATGCGCGTGGTCTTCTGGACGAAACCACGGAGCTCTGTTGCGGACATACATATCTAATGCCCCCGGTGCGCGCGAGACGGCCTTTTCCAGTTCTTCCTTCGCTTCCGCTGTACGGCCAAGCTGGCCCAGCGCCGCCGCGGACCAGCGGTAGATCATCGGAAAATTCGGATACGATCGGATCAGGCGTTTTGCGGCCTCGATCGAAGCTTCGTATTCGCCGCAGAAATATAAACCGCACGCAATGTGCAACAAGCGGACTGCCAGATAGGGATCGCGGGGATCGAGCCTGATACACACGTTGAGAGACGTGACCCCCTCCTTGTGCCGTCCGGCAAAGATCAGCGTCGCGCCTCGATGGCCGTGCGCGATCGCCAGATTTGGACTCATAGAGAGAGCTCGCTCAATCTCCGCCAACGCATCGTCAGCTTCGCCGCGTGCTTGCAAGGCCCAGCCAAGGCACGAACGGGCTTCGGCATCGGCACCATCGAGTGCGACCGCCCGGCGGGCCAGGGCCTCCGCCGAATGTTGCGCGTCTCGCAGGCCTATCTTCTGGTAGAGCGCGGCCGCTTGCAGCTGGTACAGAGCGAGCGCGCTGTAGCTGCCGCTGAAGGTCGGGTCGAGATCGATCGCCTGTCTGAAGAATTTCTCGGCGCGCTCATCGTCCTCTGCGGTCGCTTTGCCCAGATGCCACAGGCCGCGCTGATAGGCGGCCCAGGCATCAAGGCTGCCCGGCGGCCTGCGCATGGCGCGTCGGAGCTCGGCGTCTGCAATGGCGGGGGCGAGCGCAGTCGTCAACGCCTCGGTGAGCTCATCCTGCACGGCGAAAATATCTGCGAGATCGCGGTCGTAGCGCTCGGCCCATACATGATTGCTGGTCGCCGCCTCTATGAGCTGCGCGGTCACGCGGATCCGGCTGCCGGCCTTGCGCACGCTACCTTCAAGCACGTAGCGGACGCCGAGCTCGCGCCCGACCTGTCTCACATCAACCGCTCGCCCTTTGTAAGTGAACGACGAGTTCCGTGCGATGACGAACAATGAGGGATAACGCGATAACGCCGTGATCACATCTTCGGCGATACCGTCGGAGACGAATTCCTGCTCGGGGTCGCCGCTCATATTGGTCAGCGGCAGCACGGCGACAGATGGCTTGTCAGGCAACGCGAGCGCCGGAATCTCGCGTTTGGGCGTCGCAGTCCGCAGGCCCGGGTCGATGATGATGCGGTAAACGTGGACGGGCCGGGCGATGTTCTTCAGAGTTTGCTCACCCGCTTCCTCAACGTCGAACGGCACCTTGTCGCGCGCGTGATTGAAGACAGTCTGAGAGATACAGATGCCGCCGGGTTCGGCGATGCTCTCGAGCCGGGCGGCAATGTTGACGCCGTCTCCAAAGATGTCATGGGCTTCGACGATGATATCACCGATATTGAGTCCCACACGGAAGAGAATGCGCCTGTCTTCCGCGTCGTCGCAGGAAAGTTCGTTGATGCGGGACTGAAACTGCATGGCAGCCCGCACCGCTTCGACCGCACTTGGAAACTCAGCCAAAAACCCGTCGCCGGTGTTCTTCACGATGCGGCCGCCGTGCTGCGCAATTGCGGGCTCGACACCACCGGCGAGAAGGGCCGTCAGCTTGGCGTGTGTCGCCTCTTCGTCATTGTGCATGAGCCGAGAATAGCCGGCCACGTCGGCGGCCAAGATCGCTGATAATCTTCGCTCGACTCGGATCCGCTCTTGCACCATGGCCGCACCAGGCCCCACCAACCCACCATACTCTAAACGGATCAGAGCGCAGCGCCAAACGCGCTTTGAGGTTTGGGGGATGCGCTAAGTTGAAACGTCAACTGTGCTGACCCGGGGTGCGCCTGAGCTGACCCGCGGTGCGCACCAAATAGAGATCGAGTCCGGGCCGCCAATGTCGCCTTCTGGCCCAAAAGCGAAGTTCAGTGGCGGCCACTTTCGCGCCGCTGTTGGACACTGAGCCGACATTGGGCGCCGGGCGTGCTTAGGAGTCCACGCACAAGCCCAATGATCTCAACGTCCCCGCTACTGTGCATGGGGTTGTTTTTCAGCTTTTTGTTTTGAGGGCCGCCGAACCAGCCGCGCTCAGCGCCGGCCGCGCGGTGCCTCGGCCTTGGCGGGCTGTTCGGTCTGCGGGCCGCAGCTCGCGGCTGCAAGCGTCGCCTGCGCCTGTTGCATCAGGCCGGGCTCGGGGGCGAGCGCCTTCATCACGATCAGACCGGTGGTGCTGGGGGAATCGATGATCAGGCGGTCGGCCGCGGTGACCTCTTCGTCCTCCGGCAGCTCGTTGTGCTGCGCTTCCGTCATCAAATCGAGCTCAATCACCTTGCGGCCCGCCGAGCGGTCGTTGATGGCGTAATAGGCGATCTCGTTGCGGGTGTAGAACGACACCGAGGTATAGGCCTGGCTCACCGGCACCGTCAGCTTGATCGGTCCGCTTGTGAGGTCGTAGCGGCAGATCGCCAGCGCGAAGGCCGGGTCCATGAACGGCATCGGTGAAGTGTTGGGATCGGCGAGGGGAAGCTGGCTGACGCCGTTGAGCTTCGTCATCGGCGTCAGCCGCGAATAGGCATCCTGCGTCGCGATCCGCGGCAGCGCCAGCACGCTGACGAGGTGGACCACGAGGCCCAGCACCACGCCGGCAACGACGGTGAACAAGAGGCGGATCATGAGCAGCCCACCGTGCTGATGGTGGGCATCGGCGCATCGCGCTGGGTGCGCGTCGCAACGCCGACCGGGGTGTCGTAGAGGCGCAGCATCAGGGCGTAGCGCTCGATGCCGCCGGTCGGCAGCCAGTTGCCGGCGCGCGAGCGCGAGGCGATGCGGATCTCGAACGAGCCGTCGGACTGCCGCACGATCTCCTGGCTGGTGAAGCCGTAGCGGGTCAGCGAGTTGGCGACGAGATAGCCCTTGCGGTCGTACAGCGTCAGCGTCCAGAACCGCGCCGGCGGCGTCACGCCGGAGACGATCACGTCGCAGCGGCCGTCGAGCGCCTTCTTCTTGTCGTCGGTGGTGGCGGTGAAGGCGACGCCGTCGCCGGTGCCGATCGGCAGCTCGCCGTTGCGCACGATGGTGGCGCGCGAATAGGGATCGACGTCGGCGGTGCCGGTGCGCGGCCGCGCGGTCCAGGCGCCGATGGTCAGCGCGCCGATCTCGGTGCCGCGCGTCGTCGTCATCCAGGTCGCGCCGAGGCCCACCACCGTCGCGAGCAGAAGGGCCGTCAATGTGATCAGGATCAGCCGCACTTGTTTCGATCAGTTCTTGCGCGGGGCGGAGGCGTTGGCATTTTCTTCCGCATAATTTTGCGGGAAGGCGAGCGCGCTCGTCGCCGAGGGCGGCCTGGCCGCCTTGGTGTCGGCATCCGCCGATTTCTTCGCCGTCTTGGCGGCGTCATCCAGCAGCTTCTCGACGCGCACCAGGATGTCGGCGCCGCGCTTGGTCAGCACCGGCGGCGGACCCGGCTTGGTCTCCAGCACCTTCGGCGCCGCGTTGGCCTGCGCGTTGCTCACATGCTGCGGCGGCAGCTTCTGGCCCATGCCGATGCCGGGGATCTCCCGGACCTCGACGCCCTGATGCGCCGCGAGCATGATGTCGTGCCAGGTCTGCGCCGGCAGCGAGCCGCCGGTCATGCGGTTGGTCGGCGAGTAGTCGTCGTTGCCGTACCAGACCGCGCAGGTGAAATTGCCGGTGTAGCCGACGAACCAGGCGTCGCGATACGCATTGGTCGTGCCGGTCTTGCCCGCGGTCGGAATGCCGTCGAGCGCGGCGCGGCGCGCGGTGCCTTCGCTGACGACGTGGCTCATCATGCCGGCCATGTCGGCGGCGACGGAGGCGGGGATCGCCTGCCGCGGCTTCGGTCCGTCGCGGTCCCAGCGCCAGACGAGGTCGCCGGCGCCGGTGCGCACTTCGAGCACCGAATGCGGCGTCACCGCCTTGCCGCGGTTGGGGAAGGTCGCGTACGCGACCGCGTGCTCGAGCACGGTGACTTCGTCCGAGCCGATCGGCAGTGACGGCGTGTCGGGCAGCGGCGCCTTGAGGCCGAAGCGGCGCGCGACCTCGACGATCTTGGCGCGGCCGATCTTGGCCGGGTTCGGCGCCTTCGGCTGTTCCTTCTGGCCGATCGCGATCGACAGTTTCACCGGCACGACGTTGATCGAGCGCGTGATCGCCTGCGTCAGCGTCACCGAGCCGGAATAGGAATGGCCATAGTTCTGCGGGCACCAATTGCCGATGCAGACCGGGCCGTCGACCACGATCGAGTTCGGCGTAAAACCGTTCAGCAGCGCGGTGGTGTAGACGTAGGGCTTGAACGACGATCCCGGCTGGCGGTAGGCGTCGGTGGCGCGGTTGAACTGGCTGGCGCCGTAGTCGCGGCCGCCGACCATGGCGCGGATGCCGCCGTCGAGGTCGGACACCACGGTCGCGGCCTGGGTTGCGTGATAGTCGCGGCCGAACTGGCGCAGCTGGTTCTCGACCGCGTCTTCCGCGGCCTTCTGCACGTTGGCGTCGATGGCGAGGCGCACCACGAACACGCGCTCGGTGTAGGACTTCGGGAAGGTATCGACCAGCTTGCGCATCTCGTCGAAGGCGTAGTCGAGATAGTAGTTCGGCGAGGCCTCGTCGCGGCGGTCGACCGCGAAGGCCGGGTTGCGGCGGGCGCCGAACACCTGGCCCTCGGTCATGAAGCCGGCATCGACGAGATTGTCGAGCACGACGTTGGCGCGGGCGCGCGCGGCGGGCAGGTTGATGTGCGGGGCGTATTTCGTCGGGGCCTTGAACAGGCCGGCGAGCATCGCGGCTTCCGCCAGCGTCACGTCGCGCGCGGATTTGTTGAAGTAGAAATGCGCCGCGCCGTCGACGCCGAAAGTGCCGCCGCCCATATAGGCGCGGTCCAGATAAAGCTTGAGGATCTCGTTCTTGGTCAGGCGCCATTCCAGCCAGACCGCGAGGAAGGCCTCGTTGACCTTGCGCTCGATGGTGCGCTCATTGCTCAGGAACAGGTTCTTGGCGAGCTGCTGGGTGATCGACGAGCCGCCCTGGCGCACGCCGCCGGCTTGCGCGTTAGTCACGAGCGCGCGCCCGGTGCCGGCGATGTCGATGCCGAAATGCTCGTAGAAGCGGCGGTCCTCGGTCGCCAACGTCGCCTTGATCAGCACGTCCGGAAAATCTTCCAGCGGGATCGAATCGTTGTGCTTGATGCCGCGGCTGCCGATCGGGTTGCCGTAGCGGTCGAGGAAGCTCACCGCGAGATCGGATTTCTTCAGCCAATCCTCGTCCGCGGTCTCGCGGAAGGCGGGGATGGCGAGGGTGAGCATCACGACCAGGCCGCCGAGTCCGAGGGTCGCGGCCTCCGACAGCGGCTCGATGAACACCCAGCGCTTCCAGCGTCCGACATAGAACCGGTCCATGAAGGTCGAGTAGCGCTCGTAGAGCTCGCGGATGCCCTTGGCCGAGGAGAACAGCGAGGAGTCGATGCGCGCATCGAGGTCCAGGAAGAAATTCCGGACCTTCTGCTTCCAATGCGGTGGTATGATCTGGCGCACCTAGAACCCTTGAGGCTTGGTTCGAAAGCGTTCAAGCACCCGGCCGGGGGCGGCATCGAGACGTCTTGAGGGAATGTTGCGGCAAACCCAAGGCGCCCGGCCAGCATCCGAGGGGCTTGCTGTTCCTTCTAGCCGAGCGGGGCCCATAAACCAATGGTCAGGCTCGCGATTTTGAACAACAGGCCTAATTGACCCCGGTTCATTACGGGCCTCAAAGGCACCTTGCTTGCACCACCCCGGCCGCACGCCCTAGATGGCTTGAGCCGTAGCTCTTTCGAACTTTTGTTGAGGCGCATGACCGCAGTTCCCAAACGACCTTCAGGCCAGGAAGGATTCTTCTGGAAAACCAAGACGTTGGAAGAGATGTCGGCGGGCGAATGGGAAAGCCTGTGCGACGGCTGCGGGCGCTGCTGCCTGAACAAGCTCGAGGACGAGGACACCGGGCAGATCTATTTCACCCATATCGGCTGCAAGCTGCTCGATGGCGCCAGCTGTGCCTGCAAGGACTATCCGAATCGCTCCGACAAGGTTCCGGACTGCGTCCGCCTGACGCCGGCCAATGTCCGCACCCTGAACTGGCTGCCGCCGAGCTGCGGCTACAAGCTGGTCGCCGAGGGGCGCGATCTCTATTGGTGGCATCCGCTGGTCTCCGGTGATCCCAACACCGTGCATGACGCCGGCGTCTCCGTGCGCGGCCGGGTCGAAGGCAGCGAGGACGAGATCCCGGACGAGGAGCTCGAGGACCACATCGTGCAATGGCCGGCCCTGCTGCCGAAACGGGCCCGCCTGAAGCGACGTCCGAAGGACTGAACCGCCGTCAGGTCTTGCGCGGCGATCACGTCTTCGGGATGGCCCGGGGGCGGGATGCACCCATGCGCCGCGGCGTCTGCCTGGGAAGAACTTTGCTGTCTACATTGGGCTGCATAGAACGAATCCTTTGCGGCGTTGCGCCGCCCCACGACGTCCGAGCGAGATGAACAAGTTCGACCGGCAGAGCAGTTCTGCCGACATCCAGACTTTGCCTGACGATATCGCCGAGGAGCTGTCCCGGCTTCCGAGCGAAGTCATCAGCGTCGATGATGCGCCGTCCATCGCGCCGCCGGTGCCGCTGTCGCAGGACGAGGTCCGTACCATCGTCATCAGCCTGATGCTGACGATGTTCCTGGCCGCCCTCGACCAGACCATCGTGGCGACCGCGCTGCCGACGATCGGCCGCCAGTTCCAGGACGTCTCCAATCTCTCCTGGGTCATCACTGCCTATCTGCTCGCCTCGACCGCGGTGGCGCCGGTGTTCGGCACCTTGAGCGACATCTACGGCCGCCGCGTCATGATCATCATCTCGCTCAGCCTGTTCGTGGCGGGCTCGGTGCTGTGCGCGGTCGCGCCGAACATGCCGATGCTGATCCTGGCGCGCGGCCTTCAGGGGCTCGGCGGCGGCGGCATCATGCCTGTCGTGCAGACCGTGATCTCGGACGTCGTCTCCCCGCGCGAGCGCGGCCAGTACCAGGCCTATTTCTCCAGCGTCTGGATGGTCGGCGGCATTTTGGGCCCGGTCATCGGCGGCGTGTTCGCCGAGCATCTGCATTGGTCGATGATCTTCTGGATCAACCTGCCGCTCGCGGCCGCGGCCATCGTGATGCTGCTGCCGAAGATGAAGAAGATCCCGGTGTTCCACCGCAAGCGCAAGGTCGACTGGCTCGGCGGCGTTCTGCTGATGGCGTCCGCCGTCGTCTTCATGCTGGTGCTGACCTGGGGCGGTACGCGCTATCCCTGGCTGTCGCCAACCGTGCTCGCGATGGTGGGCGGCGCCGTCGCGCTCGCGGTCAGCTTCGTGTGGCACGCCCGGCGGGCCGATGAGCCGTTCCTGCCGTTGAAGCTGCTGACCGGATCGGTCGCGCCGTTCGCGCTGACCGCCGGCGGCTGCGGGCTCGGGGCGATCACCGGCCTCACCGTGCAGCTGCCGCTGTATTACGAGTCGGTCTACCATTTGAGCGCAAGCGAGGCCGGTCTCGCGCTGATCCCGCTCGCCGCGGTCTCGACCGTCGGCGCCGCCGTCGCCGGCCGCACCATGGCCCGTGCAAAACACTACAAGCGCGTCGCCATCATCGGCACGTCCTGGGCCGCGCTGTGCGGCCTCGGCCTCACGCTCACCACCCTGCCGCTGTGGGGGCTGCTGACTCTGATGGCGGCGTTCGCGCTCGGGCTCGGCACCACCTTCCCGGTCTGCGTGGTCTCGCTGCAGAACTCGGTCGCGCGCCCGCAAGTCGGCACCATCACCGGCGCGATGAACTTCTTCCGCTCGCTGATGTCATCGTTCACGGTGGCCGCGTTCGCCGCGATCCTGCTGATCGCGCTCGGCATCGACGTTCCGCTCGCCGGCGAGCACCACGCCGCGGGCGCCGTCGCTATCCCCGCTGAGGACATGCGCCACGCCTTCCGCTACGTGTTCGGCGCCGCCACCGCGCTGATGACCATTGCCGCGCTGTGCCTGATCGCGATGGAGGAGCGGCCGCTGGCCGGTCCCACCACGGCGCAGCCGGTGGAGATGGCGGAGTAGGCGCCTAAAGCGCGATGCGATGAGGATGAATCGTCATCGCGCTTTAGGTTGTTGTTTAAGCATGATCTTTTCGGAAAACCGCTGCGCACTTTTCCGGATCATGCTCTAGCCGCCGCGATCGGGATCGTCGTCGGCATTGCCCGCGCCCGTCTTCCGCGCTTTCGCCGCAAGCTGCTCTTTGAGCTGTGCCAGCGCCTCTGCGGACCAGTCATGGACATCGGTCACTGCGATCCAGGCATCGACATAATGCTCGGGCGCGTAGACATGGCCAAAGCCCATCGGCGTGTTGGTCGCGACCGCCATGTCGAGGGCGAGCTGGAGCATCGTCACGATCGGATACCATCGCAGCTCCGGTGACACGTCCGGCCCGCGCGGCGCGCTCATCCAGGCCGGGGCCTGATAGGCATCGCGATAGGCGAAGAACGTGATCGCGTCGCTGGCATATTGCAGGTAGACGACGCGCATCGGACCCCACGGCGCGTCTGCCGGAACCGTCGGTCCGTTCTGGTTCATGAAGCGCACCAGGCGGTTGTCGCGGAATTCCGGCAGCCACGCCGGCGATCCCGGATTGCGGTTCGCCGTGATCGAGCGCCACAGGCGGCTCTCGAATGGCGCCCCGCTCCATAGCGCGCCGGCAATGGGATCGCCGATCATCTCGAACAGCTCCGCGGATTTCTCCGAGTTCATGGCGCCGAGGCTGAGCCCGTGCAGATACAGTTTCGGCCGCTTGTCCTTCGGCAGCGTCGTCCAGTAGCCGTAGATCTCGGCGAACAGCGCGCGCGCCGCCTCCGCGCCGTATTCGGGCTGAAACAACAGCGACATCGGGCTGTTGAGATAGGAGTACTGCATCGCGACGCTGGCGACGTCGCCATGGTGGAGATATTCGACGGTGTCCATCGCAGCAGGGTCGATCCAGCCGGTGCCGGTCGGCGTGACGACGATCAGGATCTTGCGATCAAAACCGTGCTGGCGCTTGAGCTCCTCGAGCGCAAGCCTGGCGCGCGCCTGCGCGGTGGCGCCGCCGGCGAGGCCCACATAGACCCGGACCGAGTCCTGCGCTGGCCTTCCGCTGACGGCGCTGATCTCGGTTGCGTTCGGACCCGAGGCAATGAACCGGCGCCCCATGCGCCCGAGCTCTTGCCACTTCACCAGTGATGCCGGGCTTCCGGTCCGACCGGGATCAGTCGGCTGCGGGCGCTCGGGCTCGAGCAGGACGTCGAGTTCGCGGAAGGAGGAGTCGAGCGCGTTGAACGCCGTGCGGATCAGGACATTGCTGGCGATCGACCAGAACAACAGGCCCGCGGCAAGCACGCCGATGACGTTGGCGACCTTCCGCGGAATGACGCGCCTCGTATGCTCAGCGAGGAAGCGGGCGAGGAGCGCGAACAGCCGCCCCAGCACAAGCAGCACGACGAACGTGATCAGGGCAATGACGCAGAGCTTGAGCGGATGCGCGGTCTCGACCGGCGCCATCTTCATCACGGCGCGGATCGAGTTCTGCCATTCGGCTGTTTGCCGCAGAAAGACGATGACGACGAGCAGGCAGGCGGCTGCCGCCAGCGCATTCGCAATCGATCTGGCGCTCGCCGAAGGCTCGGGCAGCTCGAGATAGTGCCACAGCCGCCGCCACAGCACACCGGCGAAATAGCCGATCGCAAAGCAGCCGCCGGCGAGGACACCTTGCGTGAGATAGCTCCTGGGGATCAGCGTCGGCGTCAGTGCGGCCGCGAAGAACAGCGCGCCAAGCATGAGGCCGACGCCGGATAGCGAGAGGAGTTGTCGCCGAATGAACCGCGCCAGATTCATCAAACCGCCTCCCGGGCGAAATTGTCCTCAGGGCTTGTCTGAAAAGCTGCTCTTGCGCGGCAGCACAATCGTGAATTCGGTAAACTCGCCAGGCGTGGTCGCGACGTCGATCGTGCCGCCATGCTGCTTCACCACGATGTCGTGGCTCATCGACAATCCGAGGCCGGTGCCTTCACCGGCCGGCTTGGTGGTGAAGAACGGATTGAACATCTTCTCCTTCACCTCGTGCGGGATGCCCGTGCCGTTGTCGCGGATGCGGATCTCGACGTGATCGCCGCGGTCGCGGGTCGCGGCCGTCACGACCGGCTCGTAACCGGCCGCCTCGGTCTCCGCCTTGCGCCTGGCGACCGCATGGAATCCGTTTCCGATCAGGTTCAGCAGCACACGGGTGATCTCCTGCGGGAACACATCGGCCGAGCCTGCGGCCGGATCGAGCTCGCGTTTGAGCGACACGTCGAACTGCGGCTTCTCGGCCCGCGCGCCGTGATAGGCGAGGTTGAGGCTCTCCTCGACCACGGCGTTGACGTCGCTCAACCGATGCTCGCCGCCGCCCTCGCGCGAATGCAGCAGCATGTTCTTGACGATGGAATCGGCGCGCTGTCCGTGCTGCACGATTTTCCCGAGATTGTCCTTCAGTAGCCCGGTGAGCTCGTCGACTTCGCTGCGGACATCACCGGCGAGCGTCACGGGCGCGAGCACCTCGTTCAGCTCGTCGGTCAGCTCGGCGGACAGCGAGGCGAAATTGTTGACGAAGTTGAGCGGGTTCTTGATCTCATGCGCGATGCCGGCGGTGAGCTGGCCGAGAGAAGCGAGCTTCTCGGTCTGGACCAGACGGTCCTGTGCCGCGCGCAAATCGTCGAGCGACTTCGCAAGCTCCCGGGTGCGGTCCTGCACTTCGTCGAAGAGGCGCACATTCTCGATCGCGATGACGGCTTGGTCGGCGAAACTGGTAACGAGTTCGATTTGCTTTTCGCTAAACGGCCGGATCGCGCGACGTGCGAGAACAATAGCGCCAACAGTGCTGCCTTCGCGCAGTAGGGGCACACCCAGGAAGCTACGCGGATTTCCGCTCAATTCCTGGCCTCCAAAGGAGTAATCGGGGTCCTCGAGCACATCGGTGACATGAACAACCCTGTCGCCGAGCAGAGTCCTGCCCGTGATGGTACGCCTATCCGGCCGGACCGGAAGATCTCTTACATATTCGACGAATTTGGCTGGAAAGCCGTAGGAGCCCGCCCGGAAATAGGTGCTGCCGGATTTGCGGGTAATCGCCGCCATATCGGCTTCGCATAGTCGCGCCGCCGATTCGACCAGCGTATCGAGTACGGCCTGCAAGTCGAACGCCGAACGGCTGATAACCTTGAGCACGTCGGCAGTCGCCGTCTGTTGTCGCAGCGACTCGGTCAAATTCTCGGTACGCTGACGCAATTCACCGAGCAGCCGCGCGTTCTCGATGGCGATCACGGCTTGCGCCGCGAACTGGTTCAGCAAGGTGATCTGCTTCTCCGAGAAGGGTCGGCTCTCCTGCCTGAAGATCATGACGTTGCCGACCACGCGCTCATCCTGGAGCAACGGCACCGCGAGCAGGCAGCGGGCGCCGCCGAGATCGACCAGCGCCCGACGATTCGGCTCGCCGCTGCGATAGACGTCTGACTCCAGCAGGTCGACAATTTCGACGAACGGTTCGCCCTTCAAAAGCCGCGCGGGCGCGGTGGCCGGACCATAGTTGAGGGGCGCCTTGCGCCGATATTCATCGTAGGTGGGGGGCAGTCCGTAAGTGGCGGCTGTGCGGAACTGCGCGCCGTCGTAGGTGTTGAGCACGCCGAAACTGGCGCCGCAGAGCTGCATTGCCTTGCTGAGCATCGCCTCGAATACCGGCGCGAGATCCCCGGCCGATCGGCTGATGACGCAAAGCACCTCCGATGTTGCAGTCTGCTGCTCCAGTGACTCTGCGAGTTCGTGCGTCCGCGCCTGCACCTCGTTGAACAGGCGCGTGTTCTCGATCGCGATCACGGCCTGGTCGGCAAAGGTCTTGAGCAGGTTGATGGCCTTGTCCGGGAAATGGCCGGCTTGCGGCCGCGTCACGGCGATGGTGCCGATCGCGATGCCGTCGCGCAACATCGGCACCGCGAGGATGCTGCGATAGCCCCGCGTCCGCGCCAGCTCCTTCATGGCCTCGGTGAGATCAGGCTCGTTCTGCATGTCGCTGCGGAAGGCATATTCTCCGCTTCGAGCCACGCGGCTGTGAATGCCCGACGACGACAGCGGTGCGGGGAACGAGCTGAGCAGGTCGGCATTGCCGGCTTCATTATCCGTGGTGAAGGCGGCCAGATGCAGCTTGCCGTCGATCACGCGGGTGACGGTGGACGAATGTCCGCCGATCAGCGTCTTGGCGCTGTCGGAGATGGCCTGGAACACCGGCGTGACGTCGGCAGGCGAAGCCGCGATCACCTTGAGGATGTCGGCGGTCGCGGTCTGACGCTCCAGCGCCTCCCGCGTCGCATTGAACAGGCTGACATTCTTGATCGCGATCACCGCCTGGTCGGCGAAGGTCTGCAGCAGCCGCACATGATGCTCAGTGAAGGCGCCGGTCGCACGGCGCGTCGTGATGATGATGCCGATCGCTTCGCCCTCGCTCATCAGCGGCGCGAACAGCATGCTGCGATAGCCGCGGGCGCGCGCGATGTCGCGGGCGGCCGGCTCGAGCTCGGTGTCGGGCAGTTGCGCCGCCGCACCCTTGGCCACGAGCTGGTAGGGCGGGAACTGAGCGAACGGCACCGGGAACGAGGCCTGCAGCACGCGATCGCCGGCCGGATCGGTCGGCGTGAACGCGGCAAGATGCGCAGCGCCGTCGACATAGCGCAGCACGGCCGTGGAGAAGCCGCCGATCAGCCGGTTGGCGTTGGCCGCAATGGCCTCGAACACCGGCTGCACGTCGGACGGCGAGGCCGCCATCACCTTCAGAATGTCGGCCGTGGCGGTCTGGCGCTCCAGCGCCTCCTGTGTCGCGTTGAACAGCCGGGCATTCTCGATCGCGATCACGGCCTGGTCGGCAAAGGTCTGGAGCAGCTGCACGAGGTCGGGCGCGAACGGGCCGGGCTCGGCGCGGGTGACGCTGATCATGCCGACCGGCGTGCCCCGGTTCATCAGCGGCATGAACAGCACGCTGCGGAAGCCGCGCAGCCGCGCCAAATCGCGGTTCAGCTGCGGCACGTCGGCGGCTTCGCTGTCGGGAAACTGGATCGTCTCGCCGCCGCGCACCAGCGCAAAGGTCGGAAACTCGGTGATCTTGCGCGGGAACGACGCCTTGAGCCCTTCGTCCGCCTCCGGGCTGGTCGGCGTGTAGGCCACGAGGTGCAGCTCGTCGCCGATGAATTGAAGCACGGTGGCGGAGAAGCCGTCGAGCAGGCGCTTGGAGCTCGACGCGATCGCCTCGAACACCGGCCGGGCATCGGAGGGCGAGGCCGCGATGGTGCGCAGGATCTCCGCGCTGGCGCTTTGGCGATCCCGCGCAGTCGCCAGCGCGCTGCGCAGCTGCGTGTTCTCGGCTGCGGCCGACAGCAATCGGCGCTCGAGTTGTTCGATTTCGTTGGAAGGGGACGTCATTCCTGATCCGGCTCAATGCCGCGACATGCGCGGCACCTGCCCGGATTATCACATCTTCCGCGCCCTGAGCCAGCGCTTGCGGGGGAGGCCCGTCTTACGTCCCCGGCCGTGACACCTCCGTCTCCTTGCTGGTGATGAACTCCAGCAGCACCGGAATGCCTTCCTTCGTCTTCTGGATGCCGCGTTTGATCGCGGGGATGATGTCCTCAGGCCTCGTCACCCGCTCGCCATAGCCGCCGAAGGCACGCGCCATTGCGGCATAGTCGCCGGAAATGTCGGTCGAGCGATATTTTTCGGTCGAGACCGGCATCACCTTCAGCTCGATCGCCATCGAGAAATTGTTGAGCAGGATCGACATGATCGGGATGCGCTCGCGCACCGCGGTCTCGAAATCCATGCCGGTGAAGCCGATCGCCGCATCGCCCCAGACATTGATGCAGAGCTTGTCGGGCTTTGCGAGCTTCGCGCCCATGGCAAGGCCCAGGCCATAGCCGAGTTGCGTCGTCTTGCCCCAGCCGAGATAGGTGAGGGGTTTTACCGCTTTCCAGAATGGCGAGAGCTGGTCGCGCGGACTGCCGGCATCGTGCGTGATGATGGTGTTCTCGATGTCGACGGTGTGCTGAAGATCCCACAGCACGCGATACGGGCTGAGCGGCGCGTCGTTGCTGGTGAGCTTCGGCATCCATTTCGCCAGCCACTCCTTGTGCGAGGCCGCGATCTCGGCCGCGACCGCGGAGGCATCGCGATCAGCAGTGACGGTCTTGCCGATCTCCTCCAGCAGCGCGTCGAGCACGAGGCCGGCATCACCGACCAGGCCGATTTTCGCCTCCACGTCCTTGTTGAGATGATTGGGATCGAGCGTGGAATGGATGATGGTCTTGCCCTTCGGCATCGCGATGCCGAAATTGGTCTCGGTGAAGGAGCAGCCGATGCCGAAGATGACGTCGGCTTCGCCAAGGAACTTCGGCACCGCGCGCGGGACCGCAAGACCGCCCGAGCCGAGCGAGAGCGGATGCGTTTCCGGAAACGAGGATTTGCCCCCTAAGCTGGTGGTGACGGGGATCGCCAGCCGCTCCGCGAGCCGCTTCAGCTGCGGCCAGGCCTGCGCGTAATGCACGCCCTGGCCGGCATAGATCACCGCACGCTTGGCGTTGACGAGCAGGGCTGCTGCCTCCTTCACATGCACGGGGTCGGCGCCGTAGCGGGTGCGCAGCACCGGCGTGTAGTCGAGCGGCTCAGGTACCTCCTCGTTCCACATGTCGGAGGGAATTTCGACGATCACGGGACCGCCGCGGCCGTTCTTCAGCTTGGTGAAGGCGCGGCGGAAGATGTTGGCGACCTCGGCCGCCAGGATGATCGGCTCCGACGATTTCGCGAACGGCTTCATCGCCTCGCTGGAATTGAAGTTCGGCTCGATATGCGCAAGCCGGCGCTGATAGCCCATCGGCAGCACCAGCACGGGAACGGATTCGCTAAAACACTGCGCGACCCCGCCCATCGCATTCTCCGCGCCGGGTCCATGCTGCATGCAGAACGCGCCGATGCTGCGCCCCGAGGTCACGCGCGAGATCGCATCCGCCATGTGAATGCCCACGCGCTCCTGCCGCACCATCACCGGACGGATCTCGGCCTTGGCCGCATGCTCGATCAGATGGTTGACCGGATAGCCGCAGAGGATCTCGATTCCCTCGCGCCTCATGATTTCCGCAATGGCGGTGCCGAGCTTCATGGCGTCTCTCCCTGGGCAGGCCGGTTGGTCCGGCGTTGGGGGAGAGAGGATCAGGAAATTGGGGGAGGGTAAAGTGCGGGACGCGAAGGAGGCGGTAGGTCAGCTATGCAGCGCGCTGCCATAGCCCGGATGGAGCGAAGCGCAGTCCGGGATACGGGAAGCTCCGTCCTACTTGCAGTTCTGACAGATCATCAGCTTGCGCTTCAACGCCTCATCTTCCTGGTCGATGATCGCGGACGGCTCCGCGGGGCCGTTCGTATCGCGATCGACCTTGGATCCCTTGGCCGCGCGTGACCTCACCGGCCGCGCCGCCCGACTTGAGGTGTCGTTGTCGTCCGCGGTGCCCACGCTGAAGCCGTCATAGTCGGCGGCCGGATTCGGCGCCGGCGGAGGCCCGCCGGTCACGGGTGGCAAAGCCGGCCCGCGTTTGGGCGTGGCATTCCCAGCGTTGGCGCGTGGCGGCTGGGCATTGGGCGGAGCAAGCGAAACCGGCGGCGCGGCCGAACTCTGTCCTCTCGCGCTGTCATGCGAGAAGACGCCGGCAAGCAAGAGGCTGAGTGCCAAGAGCGTCACGCTTCTCATCCGCATCCTTCACCCGCTCCGGTCCATCGATTGACGGCATGGCTCGCCGAGCCCACGCCGTGCCGAAGACTATCAGGACTCATATGACGGTCAAAGCGCTACGATCGCTTGTGTTGCCCGACGGGCAAAACACACCAGCGGTAGGTCCATGACGGGGGCAAAAATATTCGTATTTACAGAAATTCTGCTTTGCCGTACAAGCCGAAACATCCCGCCCGCTACAAGGGGCGTTTCGCGATCGTCACGGGACGCGGGTCGGGATGCGGTGGCCGCGACGGCGTCGGCGCGTCATGTTAGTTGCAGGGCGGAGATCCCGTGAGCAGCGGCAGGCGCGATACGACACGGCGCTGACAGCGTCTTCGAATGGCCTCGACGGCGAGCGCACGCCAGCCGTGGAGAACCCAGCGAGGATGTGCGCGGACGGAGAAGTCGTATGGTCCTGACGCCCGGGGTCTGTGCGTCAAGGCTTGCGGTGATGTGGCGGCCCGACCGGGCGCGTGCATCAGCCATCTGCAAGGCGACGGGGGCAATAGTGCATCGCTCCCCGGGGAGAGCACGAAGGACACCGTGAAAACCATCGCGCAGGGAAGGCCGGGCGACCGGCATCACCTGTCGTCCACCCCGTGCGCGTTCTCTAGCACACGCGGGACTTCGGGTGCCAGCCGGCGCCCGGCCTTCCCTGCGCCCTTGCTTTTAAGGGGCGGAAGAAGACAGCAAAGCTCGGGCAAGACACGCCGCGAGAACGCGAAGGTGTGTCGGCAGATGAAATGCAAGTCGGTAGAGCGACGTCATCTCTCCACACTCCGTCATTGCGAGCGAAGCTCGTCATGGCAAGCGCGCCGGTCCGGAGATAATGCGAAGGGGGAGGGAATGCGGCGGCGATATCGCCGATGTCGGCCTGGTTCGTTCAGCCCCGGCCGTTACTTGATCGCCGAGCTGATCGAGTTGAACTTGTTGTTGAGGAGCGCGCCGCCCGTGTTGTTCACGATGGTCACGATCGCGAGCGCAACGCCGGCGGCGATCAGGCAGTACTCGATCGCGGTTGCGCCGTTCTCATCGGCGAGGAACGACCTGAGCAGACGCATTGCCAACTCCCGTTCATCCGATCCAACGTGTGGTCGCGTCGTTATCGGACTTGCAAAAGGATCGAATAAGTATTCATGCGCGCCAAAAGAATTAAGCCCCGGCGAACGCGCCCCTGCTCATACGACGGCATTCATTAAATTAAGGTTCTATCGATCCGTCCAAATGGATTCATACCGGCAGGGCTCCGCCGGGCTGCGCGGGCGCAGCGCCCGTCAGGGCGCGATCGTGCGGCCGCTTAACCGATTGTTGAGCCTGTTTATCAACGGGCCGGCGAGGACACCATGGCGCTCATCCGCGCCGGTCGTCCGCCTTCAGCGCCCGCAACATGGCGATGCGGGCGAACATCATCCAGCCGCCGCCCGTCTCGGCCGCATTGATCAAGGTCTCGATGGCGGTCTGCCAGCGCGGCTCGTGCTGGACGTCCTCGGGCAGCCGCATGATGTAATCGGCCGCCTCCTGAAGCGTCAGCAACTGGCGCTTGTCGCTGACGCGAACGGGATCGTCGAACGCCGTCGACCAGGGCATGTCAGGCCGCCTGATCGGCGAGGGGTGGCATCACGCTGCAATCGCGGGGGGATGCGGCTAGCCGGCCTTCTTCGCCCGAGCAGGGGCGCGCACCGGCTTGTCGGCCTTCTTCGAAGTTTCCCTGGTCGCTTCTCTGGTCGCCGTCTTCGCAGCGGCGTCCTTGCCGCCTTTGCCGGCGATCGGCAGCAGCATCTCGCGCTGGCCCGCGACGCGCTTCTTCGGCTTCTTGGCTTTCGCGGTCTCCTTGGCGACCTTCGCCGCAGGCGCGGCGTCCTTCTCGTTCGCGATGCTCTTCTTCAGCGCGTCCATCAGGTTGATGATGTTGCCGCCGCTCTTCGGCGCGGCCTTGGCGGTGATCGGGGCGCCGCTGCGCTTCTTGTTGATGAGATCGATCAGCGCGGTCTCGTAATGGTCCTCGAACAGCTCGGGCTCGAATGCGCCGGACTTCTTCTCGACGATGTGCTTGGCGAGGTCGAGCATGTCCCTGGTCAGCTTCACGTCCTGGATCTCGTCGAAATATTCGGTCTCGCTACGGACCTCATAGGGATAGCGCAGCAGCGTGCCCATCAGCCCGCTTTCGAGCGGCTCGAGCGCGATGATGTGCTCGCGGTTGGTCAGCACCACGCGGCCGATCGCGACCTTGTCCATGCTGCGGATGGTCTCGCGGATCACCGCATAGGCGTCGTGGCCGACCTTGCCGTCGGGCACGAGATAATAGGGGCGGATCAGATAGCGGTTGTCGATGTCGGCCTTCGGCACGAACTCGTCGATATCGATCGTGTGGGTCGAGTCCAGCGCGATGTCGTCGAGCTCGTCCTTGGTGACCTCGATATAGGTGTCGGTGTCGACCTTGTAGCCCTTGACGATGTCCTCGGAGGTCACCTCGTCGCCGGTCTCGGCGTCGACCTTGAGATACTTGATCCGGTGGCCGGTCTTGCGGTTGATCTGGTTGAAGGAGACCTTCTCGGTATCCGAAGTGGCCGGATAGAGCGCGACCGGGCAGGTCACGAGCGACAAACGCAGAAAACCCTTCCAATTGGCGCGGGGGGCCATGGGCTACTCCAAACGCAACAAGGACAGACTTACGAGGATACCATCGGGAAACAGCGAATCATAGCAAGGCCGGGCGTTGAATCTTCCAACTGCGTTAACCGGCCGTAGGGCGTGGGGTTGCTGTCCCGATCGGGTGGCAAAAGCCGGAACATCATATCGGATCGGGCGTTGGCTCCGCATACACGGCTGCGAGGAGGTCGCGGTCATCGGAGGCGACACGCAGAGATTGAGGGCATCATGGCAACCACGCGAGAGCAGCGTCAGATCGTCGAAACACCAACCGAGGCGCGCCAGGGCGAACCTGGGCCGTCAGTTGCCGCATTGCTCGCCATCTCGACCGGGCTTGCGATCCTGATCCTCGCCGTCATCTGGTTCGTGTTCTTCCGGACCTGACCGCCGAATTCACGGGAAGGGCGGACCTTCCGACCTGCCGCGGGACGCGGCACACTGCGCCCGCCATGTTGCCGGCTCGTCCGGTCGCATGGCGGGCGCAGTCGCATGGGCTGCTGACCTATCGTATATGACCAAAAAGTAACGCGCCCGGTTCCCCGCGTTCATATTCAGTTCACGCCGGAATTGCTCATCTGGTGCGGTGTTGATGCGGCCTATGTCTGGAGAGAAGCGTGCGCCTGCTCGTTGTTGAGGACGACCCCGATCTCAATCGCCAGCTCACCAAGGCGTTGACCGACGCCGGCTATGTCGTCGATCGCGCCTTCGACGGAGAGGAGGGGCACTATCTCGGCGATAACGAGCCGTATGATGCCGTCGTGCTCGACATCGGCCTGCCGAAGAAGGACGGCATCTCGGTGCTGGAGGCCTGGCGCCGCAACGGCCGCACCATGCCGGTCCTGATCCTCACCGCGCGCGACCGCTGGAGCGACAAGGTGCAGGGCTTCGATGCCGGTGCCGACGACTATGTCGCAAAGCCGTTCCATTTGGAGGAGGTGCTGGCGCGCATCCGCGCGCTGCTGCGCCGCTCGACCGGCCATGCCCAGAGCGAGCTCAGCTGCGGCCCGGTCACGCTCGACACCAGGACCGGCCGCGTCAGCGTGTCAGGCAATCCCGTCAAGATGACCTCGCACGAATATCGGCTTCTGGCCTACCTGATGCACCATTCCGGGCGCGTCGTCTCGCGCACCGAGCTGGTCGAGCACCTCTACGACCAGGATTTCGACCGCGACTCGAATACGATCGAGGTGTTCGTCGGCCGCATCCGCAAGAAGCTCGACGTCGACATCATCCAGACCGTCCGCGGCCTCGGCTATCTCCTGACCCCGCCGGCCGCCTGACGCGTTCCGGGGCTTGACGGGCAGCCTGACAGGGGCCTTGGTCCGGGACATGAGTTCTGACGCCCGCCACCCTGCGCCTTCCCGGATCATTCCGATGGCCGCTAGTTCGCTTGCGACCCGCCTGTTCCTGTCGGCGACCGCCTGGCTCGTGGTGATCCTGGCCATCACCGGCGTGGTGCTGTCGTCGGTCTACAAGAACGCCACCGAGCGCGCCTTCGACCGCCGGCTCAATCTCTATCTCCGCACCCTCATCGCCGAGGTCGCGACCCCCGATGAGCCGCCCGACCGCCAGTTCCAGTCGCTCGGTGAGCCGCTGTTCGAGCTGCCGCTGTCGGGCTGGTACTGGCAGATCACGCGGACCGACACCGAAAAGCCAGAGGTGCGCTCCTCGCGCTCGCTCTGGGACAAGAAGCTGCCGAAGCTGGAAGAGCAGGGCACCGAACTCACCGCCGCCGGCATCCGGCTGGCCTATGTCGACGGGCCCGAGGGGCAGAATCTGCGCATGGTCGAGCGTCCCGTCGATCTCGGCGCCGACGGCAAATTCCTCGTCAGCGTCGCCGGCGACGATACCGAGATTTTCGACGAGACGCGCAGTTTCGACTACTATCTCGGCGGCACCTTCACCGCGCTCGGCATCGTGCTGCTGCTGACGACGGTGTTCCAGGTCCGCTTCGGCCTCGCACCGCTCAAGCGCATCTCGGAATCGATCGCCGACATCCGCTCCGGGCGGGCGGAGCGGCTGGAGGGCGAATTCCCGGTCGAGATCGCGCCGCTGGCACGCGAGACCAACGCGCTGATCGATGCCAATCGCGAGATCGTCGAGCGCGCGCGCACCCATGTCGGCAATCTCGCCCATGCGATCAAGACGCCGCTCTCGGTCATCGTCAACGAGGCCGGCGCCCACATCACCGATCCCTTCGCGGCCAAGGTGATGGAGCAGGCGGATGTGATGCGCGACCAGGTCGCTCATCACCTGGAGCGTGCGCGCATCGCGGCGCGGGTCTCGGTGGTCGCGACCGTGACGGAGGTGGCGCCGGCCATCGAGGCATTGCGGCGGACCATGGAGAAGATCCATCGCGACCGTGCCATCGTCGTCGAAGCCAAGGCCGATCCGTCGGCAAAATTTCGCGGCGAGCGGCAGGATCTGGAGGAGATGGTCGGCAATCTCGTCGACAATGCCTGCAAATGGGCGGCCTCGCGCGTCTTCATCGAGGTCCTGGTGGAGCCGCCGCACCAGGCCGGGGTGGGCCCACGGCTGCGGATCATCGTCGATGACGACGGCCGCGGCCTGTCGGAAGCCGAGCGTGCGCAGGTCTCGCGGCGCGGCCAGCGGCTCGACGAGTCCAAGCCCGGCTCGGGACTGGGCCTGTCGATCGTGGTCGATCTCGCCGCGCTTTATGGCGGCAGCCTCTCGCTCAGTGGTGCGCCGACCGGCGGCCTGCGCGCCGAACTGGTTCTTCCGGGCGTTTAATCCATTGTTCCGACGAAGTTATTCGTCCTCGCTGGACGCCCGGCCGCAGCAAACCGGCGGGATTCGCTCCGACGTCCTAAACGGCTTCTTAAGTGGGGGCCCCCTATGATCGCGCCGGACCCATCCCATGTCCGCCATTTTACCGTGCATTACCCGGGCGCATGAGCCAGACATCGATCGAGCGGCTGAGGGAATATCTCGCGCAGCTCCCGCCGCAGGCGCAGGCGCTGCTGATGCGGGAGTTCGAGCGCGCTCTCGAGCGCGGCCAGGACACGGCCGTTGCGACCCTGGTGCTCGAGCAGCTGCGCAAGATCGTCCGCAAGTCCGAAGCTGATGAGGCCCCGCCGCCGCGTACGGACGATCTGTCGCGACTGTTGTTCCAGGCGCTGGAACCGTTCCTGATCGAGGCCGGCGTCCCGCTACGGGTCGGCCAGATCCGCCGCACCTCGCTTCAGCCGATCTGGCAATGGCTCGGCCGCGACGGCGCACCGGAAAAGGTGAACGAGTTCGAGGCCGCGCTGGCGCGGATGCCCCCCGATAGTGCGGGGCAGGTCGAGGCCCTCGCGCAGAAGCTCCAGGGGGTGGCTGCGGATGCCATTTTCGAGCTGACCGGTCCCGGCGGCGGCGACAAATCGCGCGCGCTGGCCCGGGTCGGCGCGCCCAACGTGATCGAGGACCTTTACGCGATCGGAGCGGTGCTTCAGGTCCGGGAGGCCATCACCGGCTTGAACGAGAAGCTGCCGCGCACTCTGCGCGCCTTCGGCGATCCCCAGATCGCCTCGGTGACGTCGGCTCTCAACATTCCGGTCCTGCAGACGCCGCAGATGCTGCCCTTCGCGCTGTCGATCGTGGTGCAGCGGATGACTGCCCCGTGGCAGATCATCCGCCTCGCCATCAAGATTGCCGCGTCCGACGACGAGATCCGCGTCGCGGCGACGCCTTACGGCGTTGCCGTCACGATCGCGCTGCACGACCTGTCCTGTGTTGCCGCTACCCTGCGCATGGACATCAAGCGCGGCCATTTCGACAACGTTGCCGGCAACCTCAAGGCGTTGCACGACGGCGTGCGCGGCCTGCGCACCGAGCTCGACCTGCGCAACGATTCCGCCTGGGGCAAGCAATTGACCTCGATCCGGGCCGACATCTCCAATGCGCTGCAATCCGAGATCGACAGCGTTCCCGGCCGCGTTCGCCGCATCCTGCGCCAGCGCCCCGAGAAAGACATTCCGCCGGGGGCGCGGATCGACAGCACCGAGGTGGAGGAAACGGCGGCGCTGATCGATTTCGTCGCGACCTGCCGCAATTATGCGAGCGAGCTTGCGATCAACGAGGTGACGCTGCGCACCTATTCCGACCTTCAGCAATATGTCGAACGCTCGACCGAGCAATTGGTGCAGTCGCTGCGCGCCGCCGATCACAAGGTGCGCATCTATCGGCAGCAGCAGGTGCAGGCCGCGATTCGCTTCTGCCAGGTGCTGTTTGGCGATGATTACGCCTCGTTGATGAGCCGGGCCGCGGAGAACGCAGCAACCGGCGAGCGCAAATCGTCGCGCGCAAGCTAGCCTAAGCGCATATTTTCGTGATCACAATTTGTGGTTGACGGTCCCGGTGGTGCTGCGTACGGTCCCCGTGCAAGTCCGGGGAACTTCTATTTGTGGGCGCATGAAACCCGTTATCAGCTCCATCGAAATTGAGAACCGCATCATTGTTGCCAAGTATCAAAGACTGATGGTCGGCGCCAAAGTGGTGCTGGTCGAGAAGGCAAGCGGTCGGCAACTGTCGGAGACAATCACGAGGGTTGCATCCCCGGTTCCGGTCGGGGCGCTGCGCATCAGATTGCCCGATGCGATCAAGCCGGGAACATACTTCCTGAGGGCCTTCAACGGGCACGGTGAGGACGCCGCGCAAAGCACGGACTTCGATATCGGCTAAGCCGTTGGATTTTCACCGTTTCGAGACCGCACGCGGTCGCGTCAAATTGACAATTGTCAATTGCCGCATCGTCCGGCCGTGGTGTAAAGCCACCTATGGGCGCGGTTCGTGCGCTGCCGGAAGCTTGCCAGATGACGCTATGGTTCGTGTTCGCGCTGATGACGGTCGCGGCGATTTTCGCCGTGCTCTGGCCGCTTGGCCGCAATGGACGCGCGCAAGACCAGGGCAGCGAGGTCGCGGTTTACAAGGACCAGCTGGCCGAGATCGAGCGTGATCTCGCCGCAGGCTTGATTCCTGCGCCGGACGCCGAGGCTGCGCGCGTCGAGATCAGCCGCAGGCTGCTCGCTGCGGCCGCCAGCGAGCCCGCCATGGCGCCGAAGTCGAATCTCAAATGGCGCCGCGCGGCGGCCGTGCTGGCGCTCGCGGGCCTGCCGCTCGTTGCGATTGGCATTTACATGCCACTCGGCTCGCCCCGGCTTCAGGACTTTCCCCTGGCGCAGCGCGAGCGGGGATCCGGGTCCGGCGTGGCGCAGTCGCTCGAGAATCTCGTCGTGCAGGTCCAGCAGCATCTGGAGAAGAATCCTACCGACGGGCGCGGCTGGAACGTGCTCGCGCCGGTGTTGGAGCGGCTTGGCCGTTTCGACGATGCGGTGCGCGCCTATCGCAACTCGCTCACCTATAATGGCGAGAGCGCGGAGCGCCGGTCCGATCTCGGCGAAGCGATCTCGGCTGCGGCCGGCGGTGTGGTGACCGTCGAGGCCAAGGCGGAGTTCGAGCGTGCGCAGGCCCTGAACGCGGACGATCCCAAGGCGAACTACTTCCTGGGCCTTGCCGCCGAGCAGGACGGCCGCAAGAACGATGCAGCCACGATCTGGCGCGCGCTGCTTGCGAAAGCGCCCGCGGATGCGCCGTGGCGTGCCCTGGTGCAGTCCTCGCTGGTGCGGGTCGGTGGCGGAACGATGCCGGCGCTGTCGGACGAGACGATTGCTGCGTCCAAGGATATGGCCGAAGGCGATCGCAACGCGATGGTGCGCGGCATGGTCGATCGTCTGGCCACCCGGTTGAAGCAGAACGGCGACGACGTCGATGGATGGCTGCGCCTGGTGCGCGCCTATCTCGTGATGGGCGAGCGGGACAAGGCCATGGGGGCATCGGCCGATGCCCGGCAGGCGGTTGCCAGCGACGCCGAGCGGCTGCGCCAACTTAATGAAGGCCTCATGACTCTCGGGCTCGGCGGATGACGATGTCGGGACAAGAGACGCGGAGAACGGATACGCCATGACGCGCAAGCAGCGACGTATGACCATCATCGGCGGTTCGCTCGCCGTGCTCGCGCTCGCGGCCGCGCTGGTGCTCAACGCACTTCGCGACTCCATCGTGTTCTTCTCGACGCCGACCATGGTCGCCGAGAAGCACGTCGAGCCGGGCAAGCGGTTTCGCCTCGGCGGGCTGGTGCAGCCTGGCTCGCTCCAGCGCGGCGACAATCTCGCGGTGACCTTCGAGGTTGCCGACGGCAATGCCAAGCTGCCGGTGGCCTACAAGGGCATCCTGCCCGATCTGTTCCGCGAGGGGCAGGGCGTCGTCGCCGAGGGCGCGCTCGACGCCCATGGCGTGTTCAAGGCCGATACGGTGCTTGCCAAGCACGACGAGACCTACATGCCCAAGGATGTCGCCGATGCCCTGAAGAAGCAGGGGCATTGGAAGGACGATTACGGCGGCAAGCCTTCTGACAGCGGCAAGACGTCCGACGCGGGCACGCCCGCGGCGACGACCGCGCAGGGCAATCCGCAGGGAGCAATGCGGTGATCGCAGAATCCGGACATTACGCGCTGGTGCTGGCGCTTGGGCTCGCACTGATCCAGTCAATTGTGCCCCTGATCGGCGCACGCCTGAACGATGTCGCGCTGATGAATGTGGCGCGCTCCACGGCGCTGGCGCAGCTGCTGTTCGTCGGTGCCTCGTTCGTAGCTCTCGTGATGCTGCACGTGAATTCGGACTTCTCGGTCGCCAACGTCTACGAGAACTCCCACTCGATGAAGCCGCTGCTCTACAAGATCACCGGCGTGTGGGGAAACCATGAAGGCTCGATGCTGTTGTGGGTGTCGATCCTGGCGTTGTTCGGCGGGCTGGTCGCAGCGTTCGGCAACAATCTGCCGCTGTCGCTGCGCGCGCACGTGCTTGCCGTGCAGGCCTGGGTCGCCAGCGCCTTCTATCTGTTCATCCTCGTGACGTCGAACCCGTTCCTGCGTATCGCGAGCCCGCCGATCGAGGGCCGCGATCTCAATCCGGTGCTCCAGGACATCGGCCTCGCCGTGCATCCGCCGATGCTCTATCTCGGCTATGTCGGCTTCTCGATCTCGTTCTCCTTCGCGATCGCGGCGCTGATGGAGGGGCGGATCGACGCGGCCTGGGCGCGCTGGGTGCGGCCGTGGACGCTGGTCGCCTGGATCTTCCTGACGCTCGGCATCGCTATGGGCTCGTACTGGGCCTATTACGAGCTCGGCTGGGGCGGCTGGTGGTTCTGGGATCCGGTCGAGAACGCCTCGCTGATGCCGTGGCTCTCCGGCACCGCGCTGCTCCATTCCGCCCTGGTGATGGAGAAGCGGAACGCGCTGAAGGTTTGGACCATCCTGTTGTCGATCCTGACCTTCTCGCTGTCGCTGCTCGGCACTTTCCTGGTGCGCTCGGGCGTCATCACCTCGGTGCACGCCTTCGCCACCGATCCCACCCGCGGCGTGTTCATTCTGCTGATCCTCTGCCTGTTCATCGGCGGCAGCCTGTCCCTGTTCGCGGGCCGCGCCACCTCGTTGAAGCAGGGCGGCCTGTTCGCGCCGATCTCGCGCGAGGGGGCGCTGGTGCTGAACAACCTGCTGCTCACGGTTGCTTGCGCTGTCGTGCTGTTCGGCACGCTCTATCCGCTCGCGATGGAAATGCTCGCCGACTTCAAGATGTCGGTCGGTGCGCCCTTCTACAACCTCACCTTCGCGCCGCTGTTTACGCTGTTGCTGCTTGCCGTGCCGTTCGGGCCGATGCTGGCGTGGAAGCGCGGCGATCTGCTCGGCGTGACGCAGCGCCTGCTCGCGGCGGGCGTCGCCGGGCTCGTCGCCGTCGCCATCGCCTGGGGCTGGGCGAGCGGGGGCAGCACGCTGGCGCCGCTCGCGATCGGGCTTGGCATCTTCGTCATCGGCGGCGCGGTCACCGACATCGTCGAGCGGACCGGCCTCGTGCGGCTGCCGTTCGCAACGGTGCTGCACCGGGCGCGCGGCATGCCGCGCTCGGCCTGGGGCACGGCGTTCGCGCATGCCGGCCTCGGCGTCGCGCTGATCGGGATCGTCTGCGAAACCACCTGGAACAGCGAATATATCGCGACCATGAAGCAGAACGACGTCGCCCACATCGCCGGCTTCGACGTGAAGCTCGACGGATTGCTGCAGCGTCAGGGCCCGAACTACCGCGAGATGATCGCCGAGTTCAACGTCAGCCTCGATGGCAAGCCGCTCGGCGTCATGACGCCCTCCAAGCGCAGCTTCACCACCCGCGGCTCCTCGACCACCGAGGCCGCGCTGCTGACGCGCGGCGCGAGCCAGCTCTATATTTCGCTCGGCGAGGCCAATGCCGAGGGCGCCATCGCCGTGCGTATCTATTACAAGCCGATGGTGCTCATGATCTGGTGGGGGCCGGTGCTGATGGCGTTCGGCGGCGTGCTGTCGCTGTCCGACCGGCGTCTGCGGGTCGGCGCGCCAAAGCCGGCGCGGGCGAAACAGCGCCTCCAGCCGGCGGAGTGATCCGATGCGCCGGATGATGGCCGCGTTCGTCTTGCTGATGCTGCTAGCCTTGCCTGCGGCCCACGCCGTGCAGCCCGACGAGATCATGCCGGATCCCGCCAAGGAAGCTCGCGCGCGCGAGCTGTCGCGGGAGCTGCGCTGCATGGTCTGCCAGAACCAGTCGATCGACGATTCCGATGCGCCGCTGGCGCGCGACCTGCGGCTCCTGGTGCGCGAGCGCATCGGCGCCGGCGACAGCAACTCGCAGGTGCTCGACTTCCTGGTCGCGCGCTATGGCGAGTTCGTGCTGCTGAAACCACGCTTCGAACGTCAGACCTTGCTGCTGTGGCTGCTCGGGCCGCTGCTTCTGATCGGCGGTGGCCTGGCACTGTGGCTGCAAATCCGGCGTCGCTCGCGGAGTGGTGCAGACGTACCTGCTCCGCCGCTCACTGCGGACGAACAGGCGCGGCTCGCCGCGTTGATGTCCGATGATGCGAAGTCGTCCTAGCCTACGTAATGATACTTAGGCCGCTTGGCGCAGCTTGTTTCATGCTCTGTTGACCTTTGTCTGGAAGCTTGTCGCAAGATTCGATTCCAGCCTTTGAGTCCCCGATGTTCGCGAACAGCAATCTCACGATCCGCTTCCTGGTCGGCGCCGTCGTCGCTGCATTATTGTTTCTGCTGGGCATCGGCGGCGGCACCGGCTTCATCGCGGTGCTCTATCTCAACAACGAGATCACCAGCCTGTCGGCGGACTTCGCCGCGCTGAGCGGCCCCGCGCGCGACCATGCCATGCAGATCTACCAGCAGGCGCAGACCGCGTTCTCCTATTTTCTGATGGCCTGCGGCGTGATCGCCGTCGTCGCCGTCGCAATCTGCCTCACCACCTGGTTCGCCGTGCGCAACGGCATCCTCAGTCCGCTGGCCGCGATCGTGCATGCCATGCGCGAGGTCGCCGACCAGAAATTCCAGACATCGGTTCCGGGGCTCGGCCGCACCAACGAGATCGGCCTGCTCGCCGGTGCGCTGGAGGTCTTCAAGACCAATGGGCTCGAGCGACACCACCTCACCGAGCAGCAGCTGCGCGAAGCCCAGCACCAGGCCGAGCGATCGAAATTCCTGGACGACCGGATCAAGCGCTTCAACGAACTCGTCGCGAGCGTCGTCGACAGCGTGGCCTCATCGGCCGTGCACCTGAAGAGCAACGCCGAGACGCTGTCGCGGACCGCCAACGACACCAGCACCAAGGCCAATGCGGTCGCGAGCGCCGCGAGCCAGGCCAGCGCCAGCGTGCAGACGGTCGCCGGTTCTGCCGAGGAGATGACGAACTCGATCGGCACGATCAGCCGCCGCGTCACCGACGCGACCCAGCGCGCCGAGGGCGCGGCGTCCCAGGCGGAGAAGAGCCGCGACACCATCCACACGCTGTCGGATGCCGCCGACAAGATCGGCGAGGTCGTGCAGCTCGTGCAGGCGATCGCATCGCAGACCAATCTGCTGGCGTTGAACGCCACCATCGAGGCGGCGCGGGCAGGGGAGGCCGGCAAGGGGTTTGCGGTGGTCGCCTCCGAGGTGAAGAATCTGGCGCATCAGACCAGCAAGGCGACGGAGGAGATCACCTCTCATGTCGCCAGCATTCAGGGCATCACCGCGGAGACGCGCGGCGCGATCGACGGCATTTCCAAGACGCTGTCGGAGATCTCGTCCATCATGTCCGGCATCGAAGTCGATACCGCCCAGCAGCGCAACGCCACGCAGGAGATCACGCGCAGCGCCCAGAACGCCGCGCACGGAACCCTCGACGTCTCCAACCATATCGTCCAGATCACCTCGACCTCCGCGCAGACCGGCCGCATGGCCGCCGAGGCGCGGGATTCCGCGGTCGACCTGTCGCAGCAGGCCGCGACCTTGAAGCGTGAGGTCGACGAGTTCATCGTCAGCGTCAGGGCAAGCTGAGCGCGCCAAAACGCGCTTGCGACGCCATCACGGGAACTCGCTTAAGTTCCTGTGAGGCCACAATTTTCGGTCTGCGCTAAACTGCCGCATCAAACCCGCGCCTTCATTACAAAAGTTTAACCCCGCCGCCAGCGCACGGTAAGGCGGGAGTCCCCATCTTCAGGACCGTAAGGTGCCGCCATCGGGCACCAAATGGATTTCAAGGCCCTGGAGATCTCCGCATGACCGACCGTCCCGACCTCTCGAACCTTCCGTCCTACCGGCAGCCGCGCCGGTCGGTGTTTTCCGCGCGCAAGTTCGCGCTGATGGCCTCTGTCGTCGCCGGTCTCGGCGCGGCCGTCTATGGCTTCAGCCCCTCGACCTCGCCGGCCGATCTGTTCTCGAGCCCGGCGCATGCGCAGGTCAACAACGAGGTCCGCAAGGTCGAACGCCCGGTCGGTTTCGCCGACATCGTCGAGCGTGTGAAGCCGTCGGTGATCTCGGTGAAGGTCAACATCAAGGAGAAGACCGCGAGCAACGATGATGGCGATGATTCGTCCTCGCCGTTCCAGCCGGGCTCGCCGATGGAGCGCTTCTTCCGCCGCTTCGGCGGTCCGGATGGTTTCCCCGGCCTGAAGGGTGGCCGTGGCCGCGTCGTGCAGGGTCAGGGCTCGGGCTTCTTCATCTCGGCTGACGGCTTTGCCGTGACCAACAACCACGTGGTCGACGGCGCCGACAAGGTCGAGGTCACCACCGACGACGGCAAGACCTACACCGCCAAGGTGATCGGCACCGACCAGCGCACCGACCTCGCTTTGATCAAGGTCGAGGGCAGCTCGAACTTCCCGTTCGCCAAGCTCGCCGACGCCAAGCCGCGCATCGGCGACTGGGTGCTCGCGGTCGGCAATCCCTTCGGTCTAGGCGGCACCGTGACCGCCGGCATCGTCTCGGCGAGCGGCCGCGACATCGGCAACGGTCCGTATGACGATTTCATCCAGATCGACGCGCCCGTGAACAAGGGCAATTCCGGCGGTCCCGCTTTCGACACCAACGGCGAGGTGATGGGCGTCAACACCGCGATCTACTCGCCCTCCGGCGGCAGCGTCGGCATCGCGTTCTCGATTCCCGCGAGCACCGTGAAAAGCGTGGTCGCCCAGCTCAAGGACAAGGGCTCGGTCAGCCGCGGCTGGATCGGCGTGCAGATTCAGCCTGTCACCTCCGACATCGCCGACAGCCTCGGCATGAAGAAGGCTGAAGGCGCGCTGGTGGCGGAACCTCAGGCCAACGGTCCGGCCGCGAAGGCCGGCATCGAGTCCGGTGACGTGATCACCGCGGTCAACGGCGAGTCCGTCAAGGACGCCCGCGAGCTTGCCCGCACCATCGGCGGCATGGCGCCCGGCGCGACCGTGAAGCTCAACGTGCTGCACAAGGGGCAGGACAAGGTCGTGAACATGACGCTCGGCCAGCTGCCGAACACGGTCGAGGCCAAGGCCGACAACGACAATGACAGCGGCAAGGGTGCGAGCAAGGGCACCGACGTGCCCAAGCTCGGCATGACCGTTGCTCCCGCCAATTCGGTGGCCGGCGCCGGCAAGGAAGGCGTCGTGGTCACCGAGGTCGATCCGAAGAGCGCCGCGGCCGAGCGTGGCTTCAAGGAAGGCGACGTGATTCTCGAAGTCGGCGGCAAGAGCGTGGCCACCGCCGGCGAAGTCCGCGACGCCATCAACATGGCGCGGACCGACAACAAGAACAGCGTCCTGATGCGCGTGAAGAGCGGCGGCCAGTCGCGCTTCGTCGCGGTGCCCCTCGCCAAGGGCTGAGGCTTCAGGAGGCCTACAAGATGAAGGGTGTCGCCGGCATCAGTCGCCCCCGCCGACGGCGCCCTTCGGGGAAGCAGCGCAACGTTCGCTTCCCCTCTCTACCTTCCGGTGGAATTACGCCCCCCTCCGTCGGAAGGCCTAGGGCGGTGAGGTCCCCCCAGCTTCACCGCCCGCCTTTTTCTCGATGCCAGAGTCTCCCACTCGGCTTGCATGCGATTGCCGCTCGCGCCATGTTTAGAGAAGGTTGACCTCCTTGACCGCCGCCGAACGCACGATGCGCCTCCTCATCATTGAAGACGACCGCGAATCCGCCGACTACCTCGTGAAGGCGTTTCGCGAGGTCGGACACATTGCCGACCACGCCGCCGACGGCGAGGAAGGCCTCGCCATGGCCGAGAATGGCGATTACGACGTGCTGGTGGTCGACCGCATGCTGCCCAAGCGCGACGGCCTGTCGCTGATCGGTGCGCTGCGCGACCAGGACAACACCACGCCGGTGCTGATTTTGTCCGCGCTCGGACAGGTCGACGACCGCATCAAGGGCCTGCGCGCCGGCGGCGACGACTATCTGCCAAAGCCCTATTCCTTCGCTGAGCTGCTTGCCCGGGTCGAGGTGCTGTCGCGCCGCCGCGGGGGACCTGCCGAGGACACGCTCTACCGCGTCGGCGATCTCGAGCTCGACCGCCTCTCCCATCGCGTCGCCCGCGGCAAGGACGAGTTGACGCTGCAGCCGCGCGAATTCCGCCTGCTCGAATATCTGATGAAACATGCCGGCCAGGTGGTGACGCGCACGATGCTGCTCGAGAACGTCTGGGACTATCATTTCGATCCGCAGACCAACGTGATCGACGTGCACATTTCGCGGCTGCGCTCCAAGATCGACAAGGGCTTCGAGCGGCCGCTGCTGCACACGATCCGCGGCGCCGGGTACATGATCCGTGACGGCATTCGGTAAACTCGTCCGCACCACGGCGTTCCGGCTGACGCTGGTCTATCTGCTGCTGTTCGCGATGTTCGCGGCCTCGCTGCTGGCCTATTTCGCCTGGAATACGCGGCGGCTGATCACCGAGGAAATCACGCAGACGGTCAATGCCGAGACCTCGGAGATCTCCGAGATCTACGGCCGTCGCGGCCTGCGCGGCCTGGTGCTTGCGATCGAATATCGGGCGCTGCGCCCGGGCGCCAACCTCTATCTCGTGACGACGCCGACAGGGCAGGCGATCGCCGGCAATGTCGGCTCGCTGGCACCCGGCGTGATGGCGACGCGCGGCTGGTCGGAGACCGCCTACCGGCGCATCGAGGACGCCGACGACCGCGACCATCGTGCGCTCGTGCGCGTCACCGAACTGGAAAATGGCTTCCGGCTTCTGATCGGCCGCGACCTGGCCGAGCGGCGCCGCCTGTTCGGCATCGTCGCCAAGGCGGCGCAATGGTCGATCCTGATCGTTGTCGTGCTCGGTCTCGGCGGCGGCATCTTCGTCGCGCGCCGCGTGCTGAGGCGCATCGACGCGATGACCGGGACCGCGCAGCGCATCATGACCGGCGATCTCAGCGGGCGTCTGCCGGTGGGGCGTAGCGGCGACGAGCTCGACCGCCTCGCGGAAAATCTCAATGCCATGCTGGAGCGGATCGAGGCGCTGATGGCTGGCTTGAAGGAAGTCTCCGACAACATCGCCCACGACCTCAAGACGCCGCTGACGCGCTTGCGCAACCGCGCCGAAGAGGCGCTGGCGAAATCGGGCTGCGAAGCCGATTACCGTGCGGCGCTGGAGCGGACCATCGAGGAATCCGACGGTCTGATTCGCACCTTCAACGCGCTGCTGATGATCGCGCGCGCGGAGTCCGGACAGGCGCGCGGCAACATGGATGATTTCGACGCCGCCGATGTCGCCAACGGCATCCACGAGCTCTACGAGCCGCTGGCCGAGGACGACGGCATGACCTTGAAGGTCAAGGCCGAGCCGACACCGGTTCACGCCAACCGCGAGTTGATCAGCCAGGCGCTCGCCAATCTGGTCGAGAATGCGATCAAATACGGCAAGCCGGTCGCGCAAACTGGCGGAACCGTGGTCAGCATGGACGCGAGGCCGATCACAATCGAGGCCAGACGCGACGGCGACAAGGTGCTGCTCAGCGTCACCGATCGCGGTCCCGGCATCCCCGAGGCCGACCGCGCGCATGCTGTCGAACGATTCGTGCGCCTGGAAGCGAGCCGCACGCTGCCGGGCTCGGGCCTTGGTCTCAGCCTCGCCTCGGCTGTTGCGACATTGCACGGCGGTGAGTTGAAATTGGGCGATGCCCAGCCCGGTCTCGTCGCCACGCTGGTGCTGCCCGCGCGCGCCGGGGCCGGCGACAGGGTTGCTCCGCCAATACCGGATGTGCCACAGAAGGTGGCATGAACCACTCCGCGCCGGGAAACGCGGACAAGCATGGTGAGAGGCTGGCCGCACGCTTCGCGGAGGCTCCCCATATTGCCGCTTCCACAACCGACGAACGACGTCTTGAAAGCTGGCTGTCCGAGCTCGAGCCGGCCCAATCGGCGCGTCTCGAAACGCTGCTGGCGCAGCCCTTCGCCCGGAACATCCTGGCCGGGATCGCGGAATTCTCGCCCTATCTGTTCGATCTGGTGCGCGCCGATGCCTTGCGCCTGATCCGGCTGCTCGAATGCGATCCGGATGCGCATCTGACGGCACTGATCGCGGAGGCGAGGGGGGCGGTGCTCGCGGCCTCTGACGAGGCCGAGGTGATGCGACTGCTCCGCCGCATGAAGGCTGAGGCCGCGCTCCTGACCGCCTTGTGCGACATTGGCGGGGTCTGGCCGGTGATGCGGGTGACGGCGGCGCTGACCGATGTCGCGGTGTCCTCGGTGCAGGCGGCGCTCCAGTACCTGCTGCGGCAGGAAGCCGCACGTGGCAAGATCTCGCCGCCCAATCCCGAGGCGCCCGAGGAAGGCTGCGGGCTGATCGTGCTCGCCATGGGCAAGATGGGTGCGGGCGAGCTGAACTATTCCAGCGATATCGATCTCATCGTGTTCTTCGATCCTGATGCGACAACGCTGGCAGCGGACATCGAGCCGCAGCCGTTCTTCGTTCGGGTCACGCAGGGGATGGCGCGCATCCTGCAGCAGCGCACCTATGACGGCTACGTCTTCCGCGTCGATCTGCGCCTGAGGCCCGATCCGTCCTCGACGCAGGTCGCGATCTCCAGGGACGCCGCGCTGAACTACTACGAGCGGGAAGGGCGCACCTGGGAGCGCGCGGCGATGATCAAGGCGCGTGCCTGCGCCGGCGATTCCAGCGCGGGCGAAGCGTTGCTCGCCGAGATCGCGCCTTTCGTCTGGCGCAAGCATCTCGACTTCGCCGCGCTCGCCGACGTCCACGACATGAAGCGGCAGATGCAGACCTATCGCGGCCAGAGCGAGGTCGCGGTGGAAGGGCACAATGTCAAGGTCGGCCGCGGCGGCATCCGCGAGATCGAGTTCTTCGCGCAGACCCAGCAATTGATCGCCGGCGGCCGCCATCCGGAATTGCAGGTGCGGTCGACGCTGAGGGCGCTCGACATTCTCGCGTCCAGTAACTGGATCACCCCAGCTGCGCGCGACGAGCTGACGACGGCGTATGAATTCCTGCGCCGGGTCGAGCATCGCCTCCAGATGATCGCCGACGAGCAGACCCACGCGCTGCCCGAAGACAAGGACGCAGTCGAGCGCTTTGCGCGCTTCTTCGGCTATGCGGATCGCGAGGCCTTTGCGAGCGAGCTGCTGCGGCAGCTCAAGATCGTGCAGGGGCACTACGAAAAACTGTTCGAGGGCGACGATCCGACCGGCACGGCAAAACTGCCGGCGCTCGACTACAGTGCCGGTCCCGACGATCCGCGCCTGCTCCAGCATCTGGCGACGCTCGGCTTCAAGAAGCCGGCCGCCGTCGCGCAGACGGTGCGTGACTGGATCACCGGCGACTATCGCGTGTTCCGCAATGGGGCGACGCGCAGCGCCTTCGTCGAGTTCGTGCCGGCCCTGATCGACGGTCTCGCCCATGCCGAGGAGCCGGATCGCGCCGTCGTGGCGTTCGATCAATTCCTTGGGGCGCTCCAGCGCGGCGGCCGGCTGATCACGCTGCTCGGCCAGAACCGCGAGCTCGTCGCGCTGGTGGCGCTGGTGCTCGGCGCTGCGCCGCGGCTCGGCGAGATGTTGGCGCGGCAGCCGCAGCTCATGGATGGCCTGATCGATCCGCGCTTCTTCGGCGCCATGCCGGACAGGCAGGAATTGTCGGGACGGTTAGCTGCGACCGTGCAGGATGCCGGCTCATACGAAGAGTTCCTCGATCGCCTGCGCTTGTTCGGGCAGGAGAGCCTGTTCTTGATCGGCACGCGTATCCTCTCCGGCACCGTCTCGGCGCAGCACGCCAGCACGGCCTTTGCCGATGTCGCCGAAGGCATCGTCCACACCGTGCACGGCCTCGTTGCCGACCGCTTCGCGGCCCAGCATGGCCGGATCAAGGGACAGGAGACCGCGATCATCGCGATGGGCCGGCTCGGCAGCCGCGAGATGACGGCCTCGTCCGATCTCGACCTGATCCTGCTCTACGATTTCGACAGCGACAATCCGGACTCCGATGGGGCGAAATCGCTGCAGGGCGCGCATTATTTTGCTCGCTTCACGCAGCGCCTGATCAGCGCGTTCACGACGCGCACCAATTACGGCGTGCTCTACGAGATCGACATGCGGCTGCGTCCTTCAGGGCGCGCTGGTCCAGTGGCCTCGAGCCTCGTCTCATTCGCGGATTACCAGGCCAACGAGGCCTGGACCTGGGAGCACATGGCGCTGACGCGGGCGCGCGTGGTGTCGGCTTCGCCCGAATTCCGGATGCGGATCGAACGCGTCATCCGCGACGTCCTGACCCGCCGCCGCGATTCCGGAATCACCGCCAACGACGTCGCCGACATGCGGCGCGCGATCGCCCAGGAGAAGGGCGAGGTCGATTGCTGGGATCTCAAACATGCCGCCGGCGGCATGGTCGACATCGACTTCATCGCGCAATATCTGCAGCTCGTTCACGCGCACGATAAGCCGGAGATTCTCGACGTCAGCACGATGCAGGTGCTCGACAATGCATGCAGGCTCGGCGTCCTCCCGCAATCGGAGACCGAGATATTGCGTGCCGCGGCGCGGCTCTATCACGACCTCACGCAGATCCTGCGGCTCTGCGTCAGCGACCGCTTCAAGCCCGAAACCGCCGGCACGGATCTGCAGCGCGTCATGGCACGTGCCGGCGATGCGCCGGATTTCTCGTCGCTGGAGGCGCGTGTGAAGGAGACCCAGAGCGAGGTGCGGCGCGTGTTCAGGGCGCTGCTGGAAGGGACGTAGCCTTCAACGAGGTGAGTGCCTGGCGGACGTCAGGCTCCAGCCCCGCGCCGCCGGCATCGAGATGGGCGAAGATCGCGCGCTTCATCCGGGGATCCCAGAACTTCTTGATGTGCTCGGCAATCCCCGGCACGGCCTTGCCGTGGCCCTGGCTCTCAAAGAACTTGCCGATCTGGTTAGCCATGTAGATCAGGCGGTCAGGCGACATCGGCAACCTCCGTGGCATGGCGAGCGGCGACCCGGTCACCATGCGAAAACACTTCGAACCCGTCCTGGCGGGCAATGGCGATCAGCGTGATGCCTGCGGCCTCCGCAGTGCGCACTGCGAGCGCGGTGGGCGCGGACACCGCGACCATCACCGGCGCGCCGATCGCGGCGGCCTTCTGCACCATCTCGACCGAAACGCGGCTCGTCAGCAGCACCATGCCGCCGCGCGTATCCGTCCGGCTGCGCGCTAGTGCGCCCGCGAGCTTGTCCAGCGCGTTGTGGCGTCCGACATCCTCACGCAGCGCGACGATGTGGCCGGCAGGGGACCAGAACGCGGCGGCGTGAACTGCGCGGGTCTGCAGATTGATCGATTGCAGCGGCGCGATGGCCTGCATCGCCGTCAAGATTTCTTCCGGCGTGAAGCTCTGCCCGTGCGGCACGACCGCTGCGGGGCGCACGGCCTCGGCGATGGACTCGATGCCGCAGATGCCGCAGCCGGTGGGCCCCGCGACGTGGCGGCGGCGCTCGCTGATGAGCGTCGCATCTTCCGCCGTTAGCCACATCCTGAGCTCAATGCCGTCGTCGAGGCGGACAATGTCGAGTGACTTGATGTCGTTGACCGACTTGATGATGCCTTCGTCCAGACTGAAGCCGACCGCAAAATCTTCGAGATTCTGCGGCGTCCCCATCATGACGGCATAGGTGCCGCCATTATAGGTCAGCGCCAGCGGCGTCTCCTCCGGGATGAACCGCGTTCCTTCGGACGCGACGCCGTTACGCCAGATTCCGCGATCGATCGCCTGGACAGCTACATGCATGCGGTTACTCCGCGGCCTCGGCCGGCGCGATGCGGCGGGACTGTCGCGCCTGCGCGTCATAGGCCTTCTGCCAGTCGGACGGGCCGTTCGAGGGCGAGACCTCGACCGCCGTCACCTTGTATTCGGGGCAGTTGGTGGCCCAGTCCGAATAGTCGGTCGTGATGACGTTGGCCTGAGTGTCCGGATGGTGGAAGGTGGTGTAGACGACGCCGGGCGCCACGCGATCGGTGATCTCCGCACGTAGCGTGGTCTCGCCGGCGCGGCTCTTCAGCCGCACCCAGTCGCCGTCGCGCACGCCGCGCTGTTCGGCATCGTGCGGATGAATCTCCAACCGATCCTCGGCATGCCAGACCACGTTCTCGGTGCGCCTTGTCTGCGCGCCGACATTGTACTGGCTGAGGATGCGGCCCGTGGTGAGCAGCAGCGGATAGCGCGGGCCGGTGCGCTCGTCGGTCGCGACATATTCGGTGACGACGAACTTGCCCTTGCCGCGAACGAAGCCGTCGATATGCATCACCGGCGTACCCTCCGGCGCCTTCTCGTTGCAAGGCCACTGCACCGAACCAAGCTCGTCGAGCTTGGCGTAGGAGACGCCAGCGAAGGTTGGCGTCAGCGCCGCGATTTCGTCCATGATCTCGGATGGGTGGCTGTAGTTCATCTCGAAGCCCATCGCCTTGGCAAGGCCGATGGTGACCTCCCAGTCGGCCATGCCGTTCTTTGGCGTCATCACCTTGCGCACGCGCTGGATGCGGCGTTCGGCGTTGGTGAAGGTGCCGTCCTTCTCGAGGAAGCTCGAGCCGGGCAGGAAGACATGGGCGTAGTTCGCGGTCTCGTTGAGGAAGAGGTCGTGGACGATGACGCATTCCATCGAGGACAGTGCAGCCACCACGTGCTTGGTGTTGGGATCGGACTGCAGAATGTCCTCGCCCTGCACGTAGATCCCCATGAAGGTGCCCTCGACCGCGGCGTCGAACATGTTGGGAATGCGCAGGCCCGGCTCGGGGTTGAGCTTGACGTTCCACAGCGCTTCGAATTGGTCACGCACGGCATCGCCGGAGATGTGGCGATAGCCGGGCAACTCGTGCGGGAACGAGCCCATGTCGCAGGAGCCCTGCACGTTGTTCTGGCCGCGCAGCGGGTTCACGCCGACGCCGGGACGGCCGATATTGCCGGTGACCATCGCGAGGTTGGCGATCGCGATCACGGTGGTCGAGCCCTGGCTGTGCTCGGTGACACCGAGGCCGTAGTAGATCGCACCGTTGCCGCCGGTGGCGTAGGTGCGGGCGGCTTCGCGCAGATCCTTCGGGTTGACGCCGGTGAGGATGGCGGTGGCTTCCGGGCTGTTCTTGGGCTGCGCGACGAACGCCGCCCATTCCTCGAACTCGCTCCAGTCGCAACGCTCGCGCACGAAGGCTTCGTTGACGAGGCCCTCGGTGACGATGACATGCGCCAGCGCGGTCATGACCGCGACGTTGGTGCCAGGCATCAGAGGCAGGTGCAGCGCCTTCACATGCGGTGATTCCACCATCTCGGTGCGGCGCGGATCGATCACGATCAGCTTGGCGCCCTGGCGCAGCCGCTTCTTCAGCCGCGAGGCGAACACCGGGTGAGCGGAGGCGGGGTTGGCGCCGATGACCACGACGACGTCGGTGTCCTCGACCGAGTCGAAATCCTGCGTGCCGGCGGAGGTGCCGAAGGTGGTGGCGAGGCCGTAGCCGGTCGGCGAGTGGCAGACGCGGGCGCAGGTGTCGACATTGTTGTTGCCGAAGCCGGCGCGGATCAGCTTCTGCACCAGATAGGTTTCTTCGTTGGTGCAGCGGGACGAGGTGATGCCGCCGATGGCGTCGCGGCCGTATGTCTTCTGGATGCCGCGCATCTTGGCGGCCGCGAACGAGAACGCCTCATCCCAGGACACTTCGCGCCAGGGATCCTCGATCCGTTCGCGGATCATCGGATTGAGGATGCGTTCGCCGTGGTTGGTGTAGCCCCAGGCGAAGCGGCCCTTGACGCAGGAATGGCCGCGATTGGCCTTGCCGTCCTTGTAGGGCACCATGCGCACGACTTCCTCGCCGCGCATCTCGGCCTTGAAGGTGCAGCCGACGCCGCAATAGGCGCAGGTGGTGACGACGGAGTGCTCGGGCTGGCCGATCTCGATCACCGACTTTTCGGTCAGCGTCGCGGTCGGGCAGGCCTGCACGCAGGCTCCGCAGGAGACGCATTCCGAGCCGAGGAAGCTCTCGCTCATGCCCGGCGAGACGCGGCTGTCGAAGCCGCGGCCGGAGATGGTCAGCGCGAAGGTGCCTTGCACCTCCTCGCAGGCGCGGACGCAGCGCGAGCAGACGATGCATTTGGACGGATCATAGGTGAAATAGGGGTTGGACTCGTCCTTCGGCATCCAATGGTCGTTGTCGCAGCCGTGGCTCTTGGCGAAGACGTGGTTCTCGCCCTCATATCCGTAGCGCACGTCGCGCAGGCCGACCGCGCCCGCCATGTCCTGCAACTCGCAATCGCCGTTGGCGCCGCAGGTGAGGCAGTCGAGCGGATGATCGGAGATGTAGAGCTCCATCACGCCCTTGCGCAGCTTCTTCAGCCGCTCGCTCTGGGTGTGAACGATGAGGCCGGGCATCACCGGCGTGGTGCAGGACGCCGGCGTGCCGGCGCGGCCCTCGATCTCGACGAGGCAGAGACGGCAGGAGCCGAACGCGTCGACCATGTCGGTGGCGCAGAGCTTTGGGATCTGGTGGCCCGCGTCCATCGCGGCCCGCATGATCGAGGTGCCCTCGGGCACCGTGACCTCATTGCCGTCGATGGTCAGCGTCACCATCGTTTCCGATTTGGAAGCCGGCGTGCCGAAGTCGATTTCTTCGATCAGAGACATTGTCGTTCTCCTATTCCGCGGCCTGAAGCGTGGTCGGTACGGGGGCGAAATCTTCCCGGAAGTGCTTCAATGCGCTGAGCACGGGGTAGGGCGTGAAGCCGCCGAGCGCGCAGAGCGAGCCGAATTTCATGGTGTTGCAGAGGTCTTCGACCAGCGCGAGGTTTTCGCTGACGCGCTCACCGTTGATGATCTTCTCGATGGTCTCGACGCCGCGGGTCGAGCCGATCCGGCACGGCGTGCACTTGCCGCAGGATTCGACGGCGCAGAACTCCATCGCGAAGCGCGCCTGCCTGCGCATGTCGACGCTGTCGTCGAACACGACGATGCCGCCATGGCCGATCAGGCCGTCGCGCGCGGCGAAGGCCTCATAGTCGAACGGCGTGTCGAACAGCGAGCGAGGGAAATAGGCGCCCAGCGGACCGCCGACCTGCACGGCGCGGACCGGCCGGCCCGTGAACGTGCCGCCACCGATGTCGTCGACGAGCTCGCCGAGCGTCACGCCGAAGGCGGTCTCGAACAGCCCGCCCTGGCGGATGTTGCCGGCAAGCTGGATCGGCATCGTGCCGCGCGAACGGCCCATGCCGTAATCCGCGTAGGCCTTGGCGCCTTCGGCGAGGATGAAGGGGACGGCCGCGAACGACAGCACGTTGTTGATGACGGTCGGCTTGCCGAACAGGCCGTGATGCGCCGGCAGCGGCGGTTTGGCGCGCACGATGCCGCGGCGGCCTTCGAGGCTCTCCAGCAGCGAGGTTTCTTCGCCGCAGACGTAAGCACCGGCGCCGGCTCGCACTTCGAGGTCGAAGCTGTGGGTGGATCCGCCGATCTTGTCGCCGAGATAACCGCCGCGCTTCGCAGCCTGGATCGCAGCGTTCATCGCTTCCACCGCATGCGGATATTCGCTGCGGATGTAGATGTAGCCCTTGGTCGCGCCGACGGTGATGCCGGCGATGGTCATGCCCTCGATCACCAGGAAGGGATCGCCTTCCATGATCATGCGGTCGGCGAAAGTGCCGCTGTCGCCTTCGTCGGCGTTGCAGACGATGAACTTGCGGTCGGCTTTGGCCTGCGTGACCGTCTTCCATTTGATGCCGGTCGGAAAGCCGGCGCCGCCGCGGCCGCGCAAGCCCGAGGCCGTGACTTCGTTGAGGATGGCGTCGGAGCCAAGCGACAGGGCGCGCTCCAGTCCCTTGTAGCCACCATGGGCGCGGTAGTCGTCGAGCGAGCGCGGATCGATCACGCCGCAGCGGGCGAAGGTGAGGCGGGTCTGACGCTTGAGCCAGGGGAGCTCGTCGGTCGCCCCCAGCCGCAGCAGATGCGGCGTGTTGTTCGCGAGCGCGTCGAGCAGGGAGGGCACATCGGCTTCAGTAACCGGACCGAAGGCGATCCGGCCCTGTGGCGTTGCTACCTCGACGAGCGGCTCCAGCCAGTACATGCCGCGCGAGCCGGTCCTGACAATCTCGACTGCGATGCCGCGCCCGGCTGCTGCCTGCTCCAGCGCCAGAGCAACGTCGTCGGCGCCGACGGCGATTGCACCGGCGTCACGTGAGACGAACAGACGCAAGCTCATCGCTGTGCCTCCACAATCAACGCATCGAGGCGCTTCTGATCGAGCCTGCCGATGAGGCGCCCGTCGAGCATCGCGGACGGTGCGGTCGCGCACAGGCCGAGGCAGTAGATCGGCTCCAGCGTGACGCGATCGTCGGCCGTGGTGTTGCCGAGCGATACGCCGAGCTTTGCCTCGGCGCGCGCCGCCAATGCATCGCCGCCGGCAGCCTGACAGGCCTCCGCGCGGCAGAGCTTCAGCACATGGCGGCCGGCCGGCTTGTGGCGGAAATCATGATAGAACGTGAATACGCCATAGACTTCGGCGCGCGACAGATTGAGCGCTTGCGCCACCATGGGAATGGCCGCCTCCGGCACGTACCCGAACGCCTCCTGCAGCGCGTGCAGGATGACCAGCGTCGCGCCCTCCTGGTTGGCGTGTTCGGCGATGATTTCGGCGCCGCGCGTCTCGTTCCAAGGCTCAAAAACCGCTGTCATTCTTCGTTCTCAACCAGAGCGTTTCCTTGGCGCAAACTAGTTGGAATCATTCGAAGATCAATAAAGCTGTCCCGTGCTGCGATTGCGAATTCGGATCGATTTGCAACCGCAATCGACCGATGCGAATTGGTAATGAAAGTTGTATCGGCTGCCGGTTTTTGCGTGTTGGTGCAGGCCCGGCATGCTAGCTTGCACGCCACGATGGAATTCGAGGGGACGCCCGGTTGATCGACAAGCTTGAACTATTGCTGGCGCTGGCGAAGGAGCGGCATTTCGGACGCGCGGCGGAGGTCTGCGGCGTGACGCAACCGACGATGTCGACCGGGCTCAAGCAGCTCGAGGAGATCCTCGGCGTGATGCTGGTGCAGCGCGGCTCCCGTTTCCAGGGGTTCACCCCCGAGGGCGAGCGCGCACTCGACTGGGCGCGGCGGATCGTGGGCGATGCCCGCGCGATGCGTGACGAGATCAACGGGCTGAAGCATCAGCTCTCCGGCGAGATCCGCATCGCCGCGATCCCGACCGTGCTCGGCATGGTCGCGGCGTTGACGACGCCGTTTCGCGCCCGGCATCCCGAGGTGCGTTTCAGCATCCGCTCAACGACCTCATCGGAGGTGCTGGGATTGCTCGAAAATCTCGAGGTCGATGCGGGGCTGACCTATATCGAGAACGAGCCGATCGGCAAGGTGCGGACCATTCCGCTCTACAATGAGAGCTATCGTTTGCTGACTTCGCCGGACGGAATGTTTGGCGATCGCGAGACGGTGACCTGGAAGGAGGTCGGGCAGGTGCCGCTATGCTTGCTGACGCCCGACATGCAGAACCGCCGCATCATCGACCGTGCCTTACGCTCCGTCGGCGCGGAGGCGACGCCGACACTCACCTCGAACTCGCTGCTGGTGCTGTTCACGCATGTGAAGACGGGGCGGTGGGCGAGCGTGATGCCGGCCAAGCTTGCCGAGACGCTCGGTCTGTCCGACACGGTGCGCTCGATCCCGATCACCGATCCCGATGTCAATTACAGCATCGGCATGGTGATCCCGCAGCGCGATCCGATGACGCCGCTGATTGCAGCGCTGGTCAATGTCGCGCGGGAAGTTGCGCCGTCGCTGCAGCTGTAGGGCTCAGGCCGCGGCCGATATCCCGGACGCCGCCTTGATCGCGTCGCGCGGCAGGGTCACGCGCACGACGGTGCCGACCTCGAGCTTGGAGCGCAGCCGCATCGAGCCGCCATGGAGCTGCGCCAGCGAGCGGGCGATCGCGAGGCCAAGTCCCGAGCCGTGATAGGTCTTGGTGAGCTGGCTCTCCACCTGCTCGAACGGGCGGCCGAGCCGCGCCAGCGAATGCGGCGCGATGCCGATGCCGGTGTCGGCGATCATCAGCACGATCCGGTCGTCGAGCTGCCGGCTGCGCACCACGACGCGTCCGCCGTCCGGCGTGAATTTCACCGCGTTGGAGAGCAGGTTGACGATGATCTGCTTGGTGGCGCGGCGATCGGCGACGACGGAGATGGATTTTGCGATGTCGGCATCGAGCGTGATGTGCTTGTCCTCGGCACGGCCGGTGACGACCCGCAGGGATTCCGCCAGCGTCCGCGACAGGTCGAGCTCTTCCATGTCGAGCTTCATGCGGCCCGCCTCGATCTTGGACATGTCGAGGATGTCGTTGATGACCTCGAGCAGATAGTGGCCGCTGGTCAGGATGTCCTGGCAGTATTCCTGGTACTTTTCGCTGCCGAGCTCGCCGAACATGCCCGAGCCCATGATCTCGGAGAAGCCGATGATGGCGTTCAGCGGCGTGCGCAGCTCGTGGCTCATATTGGCGAGGAATTTCGACTTGGTCTGGTTGGCTTCCTCGGCGCGGGTCTTCTCGCGCTGGTACTTCTCGGCGAGGTCGGCGAGCTCGACCGCCTGGCGCTCCAGCGCCGCCTGCGAGCGCTTCAGGTCGATGACGGTGGCGCGCAGGCGCAGATCGTTGTCGACCAGCTTCTGCTCGTGCTCCTTGATGCGGGTGATGTCGGTGCCGACCGAGACGTAGCCGCCGTCCTTGGTGCGGCGCTCGCTGATGTGCAGCCAGCTGCCGTCGTCGAGCTGCGCCTCGAAGGTGCGCGCGCCGGGGCCTTGGGCAGCGGTTTCGTTGTGGCGGGTGCGCACCTCCGGCATGCGGCCGACCTCGAGCACGGTCTCGTAGGAGGTGCCGGGGATCACGGCGGTGTCGGGCAGCTTGTGCAGGCGCTGGAAGTGCGAGTTGCAGAGCACGAGGCGGTCGCTCGCGTCCCACAGCACGAAGGCCTCCGGAATGGTCTCGATCGCGTCGCGCAGGCGGAGGTCGGCTTCCACCGTCCTCTCGGCGAGGCTCTTCTGCTCGGTGATGTCGACGGCGATCCCGATCAGGTGCACGCTGGAATCGGTCGCCCCGCGCGTCTTCTCGCAGCGGACGCGGAGCCAGATCCAGTGGCCGTCGACATGCTGCATGCGGAAGGTCTGGTCGATGTGGTCGATCTTCTCGGAGATGAGCTGGTCGGCGATCGCGAACAGGTCGATGTCGTCGGACTTCACCAGCGCGTTGACCTCGCCGAAGGTGAGGAGCTCGTTGCGGCCGTCGAGGCCGAGCATCGAGAACATCGATTGCGACCAGAATATCCGGCCGCGCGACAGGTCCCAGTCCCACAGCCCGCAACGGCCGCGGTTGAGCGCGGTGTCGATCCGGCCGCGCACGGCGTCGTTGATGAGGTCGCCTTCGCGGGCGCGGGTGGACTGCCAGTGGAAGGCGAAGCCCAGGATCAGGACGACGAATCCGGTCGTCGCCGACAGCGTCACCGAGAGCGCGGCGTCCGAGCCCCAGATCGGCTCGTTGCGCTCCTGGATCACGGTGACGAAGCCGGGCAGCGACTTGATCTGCCGCGAGGTCGCCATCGCGGCGTTGCCGCTTGGCAGCGTCATGTCGGAGACGTTGCCGTCACGCGTCGGCGCCGCGAGCAATTGTGCGGTCGTGATGGCATCGAGCAGGCGGTCGTTGCCGGAAGGGTCACTGTCGACCGGGACGCGGGCGAGGAGACGGCGATCGACGCCGGCCGAGGTGACGATGACGTGGCGGCCCGAGGCCGTGCCCCAGGACGGGATCATATCCGGCAACAGCGCCGGCAGGCTCTCGATGTTCTTGAGCCGCTCCTGTCGCGCGGAGGTGAGGCGGTCGATGCGTTCGGCGAGCAGGTCGGCCAGCGCCGAGATGTCGTGCCGGATCACCAGCCGCTTCTGACGCGTCTGATCGACGACCTGCACGAACGCGCCGAGGCAGATCGTGATCAGGAACGCGATGATGAGCGTCGGCACGGCGCGACGAAGCGCCGGCTCTGCAATCAAGAGCCGATGATAGGCAGGTTTCGCGATCGATTGCGCCAATCCCTTGATCGAATCGGATTGGACGCACGCGTTCGCGGCGTCTGCACGCGACATGCCTTCGGCCCCCTAAAAACCTGCTTGCAACTGAAGTTCGGAGGCAGCCCCACATCGCTTCCGAATCACAGCGATTTGAATCCAGTTTTCGCGGGGTGTCGAGAGTCAATGAATCGTTAACGCGTAATTATTCTTATCCCACGCGCAGTTTGCGCAGCGCGCGTCCGCAAACGCACGGGCGCGAGGAGTCCGAAACGAGAACGTCTGACTCGTCGCACATTTCTCCGTCACGCACGCGGCGGTTCGGCGTGGCTGATCACGCGCTTCACGCTCGGGAACGCGCGCCGCAGCGCGCGCTCGATGGCGTCGACGTGCTCGTGCACCTTGATCACGCTCATCGACGGCGCGGCGCGGCAGTGGAAATTGACGATCTCGCCGGCGTCGGTGTTGCGGACACGCACATTATGGATGTCGTGGATCTCGCCGCCGGCGGCATATTCGGTCAGCGCGGCGGCGATGGCCTGGACGCGTTCCGGCGCGGCATCGACCCCGAACGGCAGTTCCGGTTCCAGCGGCTCGATATGGACGTCGACCTCGACGTCCGCGCCGAACTCCTCCTGGATGTTGCGCTCCAGCGTGTTGGCGACGTCGTGGGCTGCGTCGAGTTGCATCCGGGCGTCGACCTCGAGGTCGATGCTGACGATCAGCTTGGCGCCGAGATCGTGCACCGTGACGTGGTGGACGGCGAGGCCCGAATTGCGCGCGATCACCATGATGCGGTCGCGCACGGTTTCGTTGTCGCGTGCGACAGGAACGGCGGTGAAGGAGAGGTCGGCATCGCCGAACGCCTTGGTGACCGCGGCTTGCGCGTTGTGCTTGATGTCCTCAACGCGGTCGATCGGATAGGTCCGCGGCACCTTGACGATGGTGTCGATGAACGTGGTCGCCCCGACCATGCGCACCCGCAGCCGCTCCACGTCGATCACGCCCGGGACGCTCCGGATCGCGGCCGTGGCCTTCTCCTGCGCGCCCTCCGGGGCGCGGTCGACCAGCGTCTGCACGGTCGAGCCGGCCATGCGAAGGCCGAGAGCTGCGATCATCACGGCGACCGCGGCGGCCGCCGCGGCGTCGCCCCACCAGAAGCCGAGGGCAGCGAGGATCAGGCCGATGATCACGGCGAACGAGCCCATCACGTCGGAGGCGAAATGCAGCGCGTCGGCCGCGAGCGCCTGGCTCCTGGTCTCGCGCGCGGCGCGATGCAGGGCGCGGGCGCGCCAGAGATTGACGACGATGTCGATCACCAGCACGACGAACGGCACGGCCGAAATGGTCGGCGGCGGGGTTCCCTCGCGCAGCCGGCTGTAGGCCTCGACCAGGATGCCGCCGGCGAGCACGTAGAGCAGGGCGGTGACGCCGAGCGCCGAGACGCTCTCCAGCTTGCCATGGCCGTAATGGTGCTCCTCGTCGGCCGGCTTGTCGGACACCCGCACCACCGCCCAGGTGATGATGGTCGCGACCAGGTCGATCGAAGAGTGCAGGGCCTCGGAGATCAGCGCCAGCGAGCCGATCGCGATGCCGACCACGAACTTGGCCGCCGCCATGCCGCCGCTGGCGAAGATCGAGATCGCGGCGACCGAGGTTTTGTTGTGCTGGGAGGTCATGGCGGGGATTTAGCAGCCCATGGGTGAACATCAAGCGCCGATCCACAGAAGTAGTCGCTAGTGATTTGCAGGAGGGAAGCTATTGCGAATGCTTCCGAATTGAAGGCTGGCGGTCTGTCCTTGCTCACCCTCGTAGGGTGGGCAAAGGCGCAAAGCGCCGTGCCCACCATTCCTCCGTGATGGATACAAATCGTGGGCACGCTTGCGCTTTGCCCACCCTGCGAGACCGAGGCTTGGGATCGGCGTTTACGGCACCGTCACCACGATCTTCCCCAGGTGCTTGTTCGCCTCCATGTGCTCGAACGCCTGGTCGATGTCGTCGAACGCGAACACCCGGTCGATCGGCAGCTGCAGTTTTCGCGACTCGACCGCGCCCCAGATGTCCTTCCTGACCTCCTCGAAGATCTCGCGGACCTCTTCGATGGTGCGGGTGCGGAAGGTGACGCCGACATAGTCGATGCGGCGCGCGGCGTGCAGGTCGAAGTTGAAATCGGCATGGGTGCCGCCGAGCCGGCCGACATTGACGATGCGGCCCTTCACTTTGGTCGCCGCAAGGTTCTGGCTCGCGACCTTGCCCGAGACCTGGTCGACGATGAGGTCGACGCCTTCGCCGTTCGTCGCCTTCAGTACCTCCTCGACCCATTTGGGATCGGAGCTGTCGACGGCGAGGTCTGCGCCGTACTCCTTCAGCCGGCCGCGGCGCGTGGCATCGGTCGACGAGCCGATCACGAGCTTTGCGCCCTTGAGTTTTGCAATCTGCATCGCCATCAGGCCGACACCGGAGCTGGCGCCCTGGATCAGCACGCTCTGGCCCGCCTGCACGCCGCCGACGGTGACGACGGCGTTGTGCATGGTCGCTAGCGCGACGGGGATGGTGGCGGCTTCCTCGAAGTTCATGTTCGAGGGCGCGCGGAACAGCCGGCCATGATCGGCCAGTGTGTACTCGGCAAACGCAGCGCCGCCCGAGCCCATGATGCGGTCGCCGATCTTCACGCCCTTGGCATCCGGTCCGAGCTCGGCGACCTCGCCGGCCCATTCCATGCCGAGCACGGTGCCGGCGCCGCCGGCCGCGCCGTGGGCGTGCCCCTTGCGCATACCGGTGTCGGCGCGGTTGAGCCCGCAGGCGCGGACGCGCACCAGCACCTGCGTGCCCTTCGGTTTTGGTTGAGCGACGTCGGAAATCCTAGCGCCCTCAGGGCCGTAGACGTAAGCCTTCATGGATTGCTCTCGCTTCTTGCGGTGATTATTCGGCGGCTTCGCGTTGCGGCTGAACGATCATGCCGTCGAGCCGGCTGCGGATGATCGCTTCCGCTTCGCGCACGATGCGGGAGATGAGCTCGGCGCAGGTCGGGATGTCCTGGATCAGGCCCTGCACCTGGCCGGCCGACCAGATGCCTTCGTCGGAATTCCCGGTCGCATAGACCATCTTGCCGCGAGTACCCGCGACCAGCTCGCGGATGTCCTCGAACTTCGCGCCCTCCTTCTCCATCGCGACCACCTTGGTCGAGATCTCGTTTTTGGCGACGCGCGAGGTGTTGCGCATGGTGCGGAAGATCAGCTCGGTCTCGCGCTCGTCATTGGCGACGATCTTCTCCTTGATGAGCTGGTGGATCGGGCTTTCCCTGGTCGCCATGAAGCGCGTGCCCATGTTGATGCCGTCGGCGCCCAGCGCCAGCGCGGCGACGAGGCCGCGGGCATCGGCAAAGCCGCCCGAGGCGATCATCGGGATCTTGATCTTGTTGGCGGCGGCGGGGATCAGGATCAGGCCGGGCGTGTCGTCCTCGCCGGGATGGCCGGCGCATTCGAAGCCGTCGATCGAGATGGCGTCGACGCCCATGCGCTCGGCCGAGAGCGCGTGGCGGACGCTGGTGCATTTGTGCACGACCTTGACGCCATGCTTCCTGAACTCGTCGACATGCTCCTGCGGCTTGTTGCCGGCGGTCTCGACCACCGTGATGCCGCTCTCGATGATGGCGGCGCGGTATTCGGCGTAAGGCGGCGGCTTGATCGCGGGCAGGATGGTGAGGTTGACGCCGAACGGCTTGTCGGTGAGGTCGCGGCAGCGCGCGATCTCCTTGGTCAGGTCCTCCGGCGTCGGCTGGGTCAGCGCCGTGATGAAGCCGAGCGCGCCGGCGTTGGCCACGGCGGCGACCAGCTCGGCGCGGCCGACCCATTGCATGCCGCCCTGGACGATCGGGTGCTCGACGCCGACGAGTTTCGTGAACCGTGTCTGCAACATGACCTGTTTCCCCCGCGCCTCGCGGGGCGCTCTGCTATCCGTTGATGCGTGGAGGATGCCGCCGCGGTCGGGAAAAGTCTATTGCGGGGACGTGCGGTGAGGGCGGGGCG
>NZ_PTFE01000230.1:0-1648 GCF_002936975.1 Bradyrhizobium sp. AC87j1 | reverse complement strand
TGCCGCAAAAGGGAATCACAAACGAATTTGCAGGGTTTGGCGGCCTCGACCTCCCAAACCCTGCAATCTCAAACCGTCTCAAATCCGAAAAACAGACTCCCGCTCAATCGCTTAAAGCCTTGTTCACGGGCGACCAGCTAGCTCGGACAGCAAACATCACCTTAACTTGACGCCACGCTGCGCACCTTCTTTGAGGTGACTGGTGGACCGATTGCTGCGCCAGTATGTTCATCGGAGGTGGGCCGAAGTCCATCGTCTCACCTCGAAAATCACCAGATGCGCTCTGGCAACCACCGGCTGGAGAAGATCCGGTAACAGGATGTTATCCGCTAATCGTGCCCACGCTCGCGGGGTGACGGTTAGGGAGGTGCAAGGTGGCTATGCCGGTCGCTCTCACGACAGCACCAGGGAAGTAGACATTGCAGCGGTGGCCACCGCATGCGCGTGACAAATTGCAGTTTCGTCTGATTATCCCGGCCGGATGTACGCAGTGGCATGACGGGAGCCCCGGCCTTCATGCCGGGGGTTTTCGTTTCCATCGCGAGAAGTCCGCCGATTCACTTTGCGGAAGAGCGCTTTTCCGTGTTTGCGCAAGAACAGGGCAGTGGCGGCCTCACAGCCTTCGTATACCAACTTCCAAGATATTCAGGCATGCGTGCACAGTCTTGTATTCGGTTGTCGTCACGATTTCCCTAAGCGTTTTGCCCTGATCGATTAACCCGCTCACAACCACCACGTGTTCGTCGAATGTTTGAAACAGCTTTACGATCGAACTGTCGGCCTCGGTCTTCAGGAAAAAGTCGATGGTGGCTCGTTTCCTAGCGATGCTCCTCGTGACGTGGATCGAGTAAATTGCAATGCCGCCGGCCACCATAGCGACCGACGGCGTTACGAGGGGCGCGTACGGCAGCACCTTGAACGCCGCGTGATGAACGGCTTCGTACGCCGTCTAAGCCCACACCGAAAAGACGCTCATCGCCGGATCATTTAGTATCTCGGCGTTCGATGACCGGTCGCGCCCGTGTACGGGTTCACGTTGCCCGTTGCGCTGAAGTTGTCCCTCTGCGTACTGTTCGGGTTCGTGGCGACGTAGGGCTGCACATAGGTGCCATGGCTGTTGATATATCCGGACGATGTGTGTGTGCTAGGGCTCGATCCGGTGCCAGTTAGATATTGAGCTTGGGCAGCGGTCGTTGCCAACACGAGAGCAGCGGTCAAAATTATACGCTTCATCAAGGAATCTCCCTAACTAGTTTTGTAAAACGCCGCATACAACCAGACGAATCAGGAGGAGTCCAGCGCAGCTTTGTAGTTAAACCCGAGCTTCGCAATGACCCGGACCGGGGCGCTCCGATCCCGTGTTGGCTCAATGACGGGCTGTTATCGGAGCTGCGATTAACCGCTGTATTGTAGAGTGCTTCTACGTGCGCTAATGGATGGAGCGCTAGCTGGGACGCGACTGGAAACGTAATGAGAGATTTCGACGTCCGACAGGCCTTGCGGCGGGAACTTCATGAACAAGAGCTATGCGGGATTTTGGGTGACGAGGCGATCAGGCGGCGTGGTTTGCCGGCACCTGGATGACCTCGATGCCGTTTTCGAATCTGACACCTGCGATGACCTTCGGCAACTGATTTGTGCCTTTCAG
>NZ_PTFE01000229.1:0-1652 GCF_002936975.1 Bradyrhizobium sp. AC87j1 | reverse complement strand
GTCATCGACGCCTATGCTCGCAGGATCGTGGGCTGGCGGGCCTCGCGCACGGCGCATGCAGGCTTCGTGCTCGATGCGCTGGAGCAGGCACTACATGATCGACGGCCGGTCCATCGTGGCGGGCTCGTGCACCACAGCGACAGGGGCAGCCAAGGCGGATTCAAACGGTCGTCGCAACACCCAATGTTTCGCTCATGATAATAATTCGTCAAGCGCTTCTGCCGGCGTTTTCCAGCCCAGTGTCTTTCTCGGTCGGGCATTCAGGGCCGCTGCTACAGCGGATATCTCGTCGGCGCTGTGGATGCTCAGGTCTGTGCCTTTCGGGAAGTACTGCCGCAGCAAGCCGTTGGTGTTCTCGTTAGTGCCGCGTTGCCAAGGGCTTTGAGGATCGCAGAAGTAGACTTGGATACCCGCATCGATCTTGAGGCGGTCGTGCTGAGCCATTTCCGCTCCTTGATCCCAAGTCAGCGTGCGACGTAGCTCTTCGGGCAAACTGATGATGGTGCGCGAGATCGCGTCACGCACGGCTTCCGCTCCGTGTCCCGCGAGTGCAGGTCCGTTCTTCTTACGTGGAACTTCGCCATGCCCCGCCAGCCGGGGAAGGTGCAGTAGCATTGTGAAGCGCGTCGTGCGCTCGACCAACGTGCCGATCGCCGAGCTGCCAAGACCGAGAATGATGTCTCCCTCCCAATGTCCCGGCACTGCTCGATCGGCCGCTTCAGCGGGGCGCTCACTGATCATGATCGCTGGCGAGACGAAGTTCATGCCTCGCCTGCGTACGCGCGCCCTGGGCACGCGCAACACGCGCCCGGTTCGCAAGCAGGCCGTCAGCTCGCTGCGCAGTACACCGCGGCCCTGTACGAAGAGAGCCTGATAGATGGCTTCGTGGCTGATGCGCATCGTCTTGTCGTCCGGGAAGTCGATCGGCAAGCGTCGGGCAATCTGCTCAGGGCTCCATGCTTTGGCCCATCGTCGATCCTTTCGCCGGCCATGCCGGCGGCCGTTCCACCGAACGGAGGGGCCAGCAATACAAGCTCCGCTCGGGGCTACGACGCCGCCGGCAAGTCTCTCCGCCACATAAGTGCGCAAGGCTGCGTTGAGCGCAAGCTTGGTCGACTTGGGCCGGCGGGCAGATCGGTCTGCATGCCATTGGGCAGTTGTTGCCCGATATTCCAACCCGCCGCCGCGGGTGGCGGCGTTCCGCCGCAGTTCACGGGAGACCGTCGAAGCAGCCCGTCCCCAAGCGGCGCCCAATCTCCTGTATGGAATGGCCCTGCACCTTTAGAAGAGCGATCTCCTCGCGTTCAGCCAGTGAAAGGTAGCGCCCAGAGAGAGGCTTGGCCGAAGATCTGAACATCGCTGGTGGCATGCCGCCTGCCTTTCGGAACAATCTGCTTCCGACAGGTTGCGATAATCCGGCCTCAAGCGCAGCATCTTCGCTGCTCTGCCCTGTGGCAATCGCCTTCCAAAATCTATTCTGTTCATCGCGTCCGGCCACAGACGGCCGGCCTGGCGATGGCAATGGCGAGCCCGCCACGATGGACCGGCCGTCGATCATGTAGTGCCTGCTCCAGCGCATCGAGCACGAAGCCTGCATGCGCCGTGCGCGAGGCCCGCCAGCCCACGATCCTGCGAGCATAGGCGTCGATGAC